>CATLBU010000039.1 GCA_949879835.1 uncultured Bacilli bacterium | reverse complement strand
TTTAAGTTTAGGTTTTTTACGAAATTATTATATAAATTTATATCTATTTTTAAATTACTGACAAAATTTTTAAAGATTTAACTTAAAACTTAATATTTACCCACGCCAATATAGAACATCCCAAATGTTCTTTTTTTGATATTATTCAATTAGATTATATCTATAGTTTTAATTCTAATTGTTTTACTTTATCTCTTCTTTCTATGTGTTGCCATTCCCGTATTCCTGTATGGCTATATGATAATATTTCTTTTATTCCTCTTGCCATTTGTGATAGCCATACTACTACTTTATTTCTTAATGATTTACTTGCTTCAATTATTTTTATTGTTAATAATTTCTTATCTATTTTTTCAACTAACATTCCTACATATCCTAAATATATTGTTAGTAATGTATTTATGTTATTCATTGCTTTTAGCGTTCTTACTCTCATATTTTCAAATTCATATTCTTGTTTTTTCGCTCTAAAATATTCTTCTATTCTCCATCTACTAAAATATAATCTTACAACCTTTATTACATCATCCTTGGTATGGATTTCTCTATTTGTTAGTAATATCAATGGTCTTTCTTCACTTAATCCATATACTATTACTAGTTCATAATTTCTTTTATTATATGGTAATGTTACTTTTGTATGGGATATGTATACTTCATATTCTTCATTATCATCAAATAATAATGTCATCTTAATTTTCCCTTTTCTTTTTATTGCCTCTTCGTAACAATTCTTTCTCTTTCCTTTAAATAAAAATACTCTTCTATCATTCATTCTTATTACAATTTTCTATATAGTCTATTATTTTATTATCATCATATCCTCTATCAAATACTCCAGTAAATCTTTTATTTATTACTTCGCTTGCTTTATCTACACTATCTATTGTATATTTATTTGAACTTTCAAACCCCTTACTTTTTGTAGAGTATATCTTACTATATATACTTATTGGTTGCTTTTCATTCTTTCCTAAAACTATTGCTTCACACACATGATATCCTGGTTTTATTTCTTTCTCTTGACTTGATCCATCTATTACCCTATCTAAATCTTCGAATTTTTTCCCATATATTTTTGTTATATCACTATCATCAAACAACACTACTGGTTCTTCTCCAACCACTTTTTTCATTTCTTTATAATAATTATTAAGTATTATTTCTTCTTTATCAAATTTTGATAAATTATCACATAATCTTTCTATCGTATTGTTTAATTTTATATCTTCTTTTAAACTTCTTGATATCTCACTTATTAATGTTGACCCTGATCTTGATATGCCAAACATCATATCTTTTACAAACTTCTTTTCTGGTTTTAATATTCCTTTTGTAATTTTTTCAGAAAAATTAATTAAATCTCTTTTCACTTCGTATGTATTTGTAGTAAAATTATTCATGTAAACACCTCCAATATTTTTGTTTAGTATTAATTTTACTTTTCAACTTTATTATACTAAATTTTGGACTTGTTTACTTTATTTTTAAAGCAAAAAATCAGAAAATATTTTTCTCTTTTTCTGATTTTTTTATTTTCTTTTTATTTTACCTAAACTCAAAAAAACATGAGATTCACTAAGAATACAGCTGCGATAATTCCTAGAATATCCGCAAAAAGTCCTGACCATAAAGCATATCGTATTTTTTTAATTCCAATACTACCAAAATAAAGGGTTAAAATATAAAAAGTAGTATCAGTTGACCCTTGAATAACACTTGCAAGTCTTCCAATAAAACTATCTGGTCCAAATCCTTCATATATATTATTCAATATTGCAAGAGAAGAGCTTCCAGATATTGGTCGCATAATCATCATAGGAAAAATTTCAATAGGAACCTTCACATAAGAAAAGAATGGTTCTAATAATTTAAAAATAAAATCTAATACACCACTTTTTAAAAATATATTTACCCCAAATATCATTCCTAGTAAACAGGGAAACATAGTAAGAACTAAATCAAAAGATTCTGTGGATCCATCTACAAAAACATCATAAATATTTACTTTCTTTATAATGCCATATAAAACAACTAATAAAACCAAAAGAGGAATTACTAAACTAGATATTGTACTAAACATATTACCCCCTCTTTCTAGCTAAAAATCGATCCATCATTAGTCCACCAATTGTAGAAAATAAAGTAGCCAAAATGCAGGCAACCACAATTTCTGTTGGATTTTTACTACCATACATCATTCGAAGAGAAATAATAGTGGTGGGAATAATTGTCACTCCACTTGTATTTAATACCAAAAAAGTAATCATACTCCTAGAAGCTACTGTTTTATTTTTATTAATTTCTTGTAAAGATTTCATAGCCTTTAAACCAAAAGGAGTTGCTGCATTTCCAAGTCCAAACATATTGGCTACAATATTAGAAGCAATAAAGCTAAATGATTCGTGCCCCTCTGGTATTTCTGGGAATAGTTTCCTCAAAAGGGGAGATAATAATTTTGAAAATTTATTTAAAAGTCCAGAAACTTTTGCGATATTCATAATTCCAAGCCACAAAGCCATAACGGGAAAAATCTTAATAATCATATCCAAACTACTTTTCGTACATTCTAAAATTTCATTGTTTAAAATATCTACTTTTCCAGTGCATAAACAAAATATAATTCCTACTACAATAAAGAAACCCCAGATTTTATTAATCATGAAAACCAACCTTTACTTTTTTTAGATTGATACTGCAGATAAATTCCTTCTTCATGGACAAGTTGATCTGCTAAATAGATTTTAGCAACTCCAACCTTTTTATTATTTTTTAACTTTCTCACTTTCGTTAATTCATATTGTACTTTAATACTATTCTTTTCTTCTTCTGAAAGAGGATAGAAATAATTGTTTTTAATATAAAGTTGATATTTTTTATAATAATCATCTTCTTTAATTTTGATATTTCCCTTTTTTAAAATTTGATAACTTTTATAATTGGAAAAAGCATATTCAAAAAGATTTTCATGATCGGAAAAGTCATTTCCATCATTCAAGGTAACTACAACTAAATTTAAATGATCTTTACTAGCGGTCGTTACTAAAGTTCTTCTTGCAATTTCTGTAAATCCAGTTTTTCCACCAGTTGCATACTCATACCTAGATAACAACTTATGTTTGTTATTCCAAACATAAGTATTCTTATTCGTTGTTAAAGTATATTTTTTAGTAGATACAATTTGACGATATTTTTTATTCTTCATTGCATAACTAGTAAGTTTTGCCATATCATAGGCAGTGGATATATTACCACCATCTTCTTGATCTAATCCATGGGGATTTCGAAATAGAGAATTTTTCATTCCTATTTCTGCTGCTTTCTCATTCATTTTTTTGACAAAATCTTCTGTATCTTTTCCAACGTAATTAGCAATCGCTAAAGCAGCATCATTTCCGCTTCTTAACATTAAACCATATAATAAATCCTGTAAAGTTAATTTTTCATCTTGTTTAATATAAACTCCAGAACCATAGGCCTTTTCAATTTCTTTACCGACAGTAACTTTACCATTGAGGGAACGATTGTCAATTGCAACTATCGCTGTCATTATTTTAGATATCGAAGCTACACTTCTGGCGTTGTGAATATCTTTGGCATAAAGAATTCTTCCGCTATCCATATCCATAAGAATTGCAGAAGTCGCACTCGTACTAATGGCTTTTATGGACACAGGAAACAGAAAAATAATCATTATCAATAGAATTTTCTTCATAACTTTCACCTATTTCATTCTATGAAAAAATGGACAAATTATGTCCAAGATTCATCTCATACCTGTTTTTTTAAATTTTCTATTTCTTGATTCATTGCATGAATCATTTTTTGAATCATAAGAATTGTTTCTTCTGTATTTGGTTGATTCATATTCTGTCCACTTCTTTCTGCCTGAACTTGTTTATAAAAAGCATTGGTACATAGAACTTGTGCGACTAACATTAACCAATTTCCAAGAGCGTTTTGCTCATTTGCCGTTGTATCATCAATTAATAAATACCCAATAACAATTGCACTAAGGGTAAAGGCTTTTGGAGGAATATCTGGTATAATTCTCATTATATTTTTCTCCTTTATAAAAGCTTATGAAATTTGCTATTAAAATATAATTTTATAAATAATTTAAAAACAATTCATGATTTCATACTTTGTTTTCACCATTTTATTAGATTCTCTTTTTCAAACAAAAAACAGATAAATCAATTTATCTATTTTTAGTATTCATACATTCCATGAATTTTCTTTTCATCTTCTTCGCTGATGTCATCTAATTTCCATTCATCATCCACTTTAGTAAGTGTTAAATCTAAAGTATATTTAACTGTATCTTTTGCCTCTTTTAATTTATCTAAACGATATTTTGTAAATAATGTTTCATCATATTTACCTTCTTCATCATTAAAAGAATCTTTATTTTCTTCTAGATAAGCATCGGAGTCAGACATTATTTTAGTATAATCTGTAACTTCTATTTCAACGGTAACTGTTGCTTGATCTCCATCAATAACTTCATCTTTTACATCATACTTTAAATTTTGATAATGATTTTTCATAAGATCGCGGTATTCATCCTTTTGATCATCAGCCAAATTGTTATCCTTATCAATTATTTCATCTAATTGTGTAAGAACATCTTCATCTAAAGTTTGATAATTTGCAAAAAATTCTTCAACTTTTTTGGTTGGTGTATCTAAAAGTGTTTTCTCACCACAACCACTCATGAATACAATCATCAACGTTGTAAAAACTAGTGCTATTTTTTTCATATTATTCCTCCTCAATTATATTTTGGTTATAATTGACGATGTTATACATATTTATTGATTAAATTGTAGCAATTTAAAAAATTGATATAGTTTTTGGACTAATTGATCAAAATTCTTATTCATTTCTAATCGAAATCTATCAATAATTTTATTTTTATCGTTTTCTTTTTCATTAAAACATTCATAATATAAATAGTGCAATTTACTAGTATCTGTTTCTTCTGATAGATTTTTGATTTGTTCCTTTACAAATTCTTCCATCTCTACTTCCCTTCTTGTCTTATGTTGTTCAATTTTTAATTCATGAAGAATTTTATATTCAATACTTTGAACTTCCAACTTAGAACAAACCTCAATTACTTCCTCTTCTTCATCTATCAAAAGTTTGCTTTTTTTTAGTCCATTTTCTGTTACTTCTACAGCTATCGTTTCCATTCCATCACAAAACAGACAAGCATATTTTAAATTCTTAAGATTTTTTACAGTAAATACTTCTGTTTTATTACAAATTTGATTTAAAAATTGATTTTTAAAAATAATAGCATTATTTTTTATATCCCATAAAGTAGCACTATCCACTTTAAAAACAGGAATTTTTCGAACATGGTCAATATCATCGTTTAAATTCCAATCATAGAATTCATACAAATTTTTATTAAAGTTAATCAAGATATCATATATGTAGCTCATATTTTTTTCCTCCTATACCTGGCCAAAGTAATGTTAGTACAATAATTCCGATACCAAATACAGCATATAAACATTCTATTCTTCTAATAATAAAGTTTACATATTCTAAAAAATTATACCCAATTGTTAGTAAATTCAAATAACTAATTATATATATGCTCCCAACAACAGTAAAACCAAATCCAATTAAAAAAAAGAAAATTCTAGCAAGCATATAATCACCTACTTAAATTCTATTTAATTCATACATTTTTATTTATTAATTTTAATTTATAGTATATAATGAAATAGGTGATTATAAATGTTTATAAATTTTATCAAATATATTATTTTAGGAATTATACAAGGATTTACAGAACCAATTCCTGTTTCTTCCAGTGGGCATTTATTAATTTTTCAAAAACTATTAAATGGAATACAAGATATTGATTTTAATTTACTCGCTATCATTACGAATTTTGGAAGTTTTATTGCCATTGTTATTCTATTTAAAAAAGAGATTATTGATCTAATCCAATCGTTCTTTCGTTATTTAAAAACGAAAGAAATAAAATACTATTCAAATTATAAATATTGTTGGATGATTATTTTAGGTACAATTCCAGCTGGGATCATGGGTCTTCTTGTAACCAAATTAGACTTATTTAATTTCTTAGAAAAGAATGTTAAATTTGTAGGAATTACTTTATTAATTACTGCTTTATTCTTATTTTTAATTAGGGATTTTAAAGGAAAAAAAGAAAAAAAAGATATTACTTTTAAAGATGCTCTTATCATTGGACTATTTCAAGTAGTGGCATTAATTCCAGGAATTAGTCGTAGTGGTTCTACAATTGTTGGAGGAATGTTTCGAAATTTAAAAAGAGAAACGGCCTTTAATTTCTCCTTTATTTTATATATTCCAATTACATTAGCAACGATGATTATAGGAATCAAAGATTTACTAAAATCTAGTTTAACACCTATTCAAATCCTTTTATATTTTATTAGTGCATTTTTTGCCTTTATATTTACTTATATTGGAACAAAATGGTTCAAACAACTTGTAAAAGATGGAAAATTAATTTATTTTGTATATTATTGTTTCATTGTTGGAATTCTTATTTTACTCTTTTTATAAATCACTTTTCAGTGATTTTTTTAAATTCTAAAGTATAACCAAGTGGTTCTATTATTTTTAATATTGTCCTTAAAAATGGAGAGTTTACTTGATTTTCAATTCTAACTAACGCAGGTTGTTTCATTCCTATTTGTTCACAAAGTTCTCTTTGGGATATATGTTGATCATTTCTTATTTCTATTAATTTTTTAATTAACTCATATTCTTTTTCAATTAATTTTGTTTCTC
>CATLBU010000038.1 GCA_949879835.1 uncultured Bacilli bacterium | reverse complement strand
TTACACCCCCATCTTTATTGACTCAGTTGATCAGAACATCCTGTTTTAGAAGTATCAGGAAAACTATATTCATAATTAGAATAAACCCCAGATTTCTTTTGAATTTGAATTTGAAAATCTGATGATATTTTCTCATTTGTAACAGGATCTTTAATCTCTTTGGAGTCTAAATAGCCTTCTTTTATCAAATCCTGTAAGGTAATCGTTTTCCCATCTCCAAGCTCTGTATTATGTTCTGCTCCGTAAGAACGAGCAGCCTTTAATATATTTTGATATTGAGTAACACATAATTTTCTTTCTGATTCGTCCATCTTCTTTGTAACAATAGGAACAGTAATCATTGCAATAACCGCTAGTACAATCAAAACAGCTAATAATTCTATGAGTGTAAAAGCATTTGTATTTTTCATAATCCACCTCAACTATAATTATAGTAACACAGTTTATTGGTTTTATCAATAGAAAAAAGAGCTTTAGCTCTTCCATAATTGATAACCTTTTGCTAGAAGTACTTGAGAAAATGGTGATCGATAAATAAAGTCTGGGTGTTTAGAACAAATAGCCTTTAAAATCTTTTTTACAATAGATTTTAATTCCTTTTTTTCCATCAAACGAAAGAAAAAAGTCTCACGTGTTCGAATGGAATCAATCAAATAATTAAAATAAGAATCCACATCCATCCATTCATATTTATTTTCTAGCATTACCTGATTAAAACCTGTATAATAAAGCCCAGGTTCAACTAAACAAACTTCCACTTTACTGTCTAACAATTTTAATTCTTTTCTTAAACATTCTGTCATTTTAATAATACTCGCTTTTGTAGCACAATAACTTCCTAAAAAAGAGATGGGAATTATTCCTGCTAAAGAAGCAATATTAATAATTCTACCTTTATTTTTTTTCATCATCGTTTTTAAAATAATTTGCTCTACTTCTAAATAAGAAAATACATTAGTTTCAAAATTTTTTCGAACTTTTGACATAGGGATTTCACTAATGGATCCACCATATCCAATTGCAGCATTGTTTACAAAAATATCAATATCCAAATGTTCTAATTTTTCTCGATCTTTCGCATTTGTTATATCCAATTTAAAACATTCTACATTATCAAAAGCCTCATATTTTTTACAAACCATTTCCAATTGTTTATCATTATGAACAGTAACATAAATAAAGAATTTTTTAGAAATTAACTGATCGATTACAGCACTTGCAATTCCACTTCTAGCGCCAGTAAAAAGGATTTTTTTCATAATACCACCAATAATAGTGTTTTCTAAAATTCATGATCTATACAAATATTTTTTTGAAATACAGTAGTATCCACTTTTTGATATCCAAGTTTTTGATAGCATGCGTGGGCGGCTTTTCTATAATTAAAAGAATAGAACTTTAAAAAAGCAATTTGATTTTGATAAGCAATTTCTACTACTTTATTCAACATTTTGGTGGCAAGTTTTTTCCTCCTAAAATCTTTATCAATACAAAAATAACTAAGCCAATAATAAACCTGATCATCTTCATAACTATACTTTTCTTCAAAAAAAATATGCCCAACTATTTTTTGATTATATAAAGCAACCAAAGACTTTCCATTACAACTATATTGGTGCATATTTTTATACAATTGACTGGGATTTTTTATATGAAAACATCTATTAATTAAAGAAATCGTTTCATCAATATCTTCTTCTTGTAACAATCTTACATCCAACATCTTCGTCATCCTTTTCTATTTTCTTCTGCTTATTTATAATATCATAATCTTATTGAATTGTATAGAATAATTTATAAAAAATTAACGTTCTGTTCATTACCTCCTATTTAGTTTTAATATTTTGTTCTTTTGACTTATAATTTTTAATATGTCGTCATTTAATCGTTCTCTTTCTGTAAGTTTTGGAATCATCAAATTTAATTTTTCTTCTATTTGGTCATAAATACGCTCATCAATATCAGAATGAAATTTAAAATAACCATAAAGTCTTTCATTTAAAGAATCTGAATATCTACGAATAGGAGATGTAATTTTACAATAAGGAACCTTTTCATAATTTGTTAAACTATAATAATGTTCCTTATCACCATAATTACGATAAATCAATGGATAGTTATTTTCTAAGCAATCCTTGGCAACAAAATGATTTGTTAAAATAGAATAAGTACTTACAATTTGCTCTGATTTGGATGTAACTGGTTTTTGAGTAAAGGGATAATCTAATGGGTAAGTTAAGGAGGAAATTGTTTGATAAAGTAGATTTAATGCTTCCTCTTTTTTAGGATTATCGCATGAATTCTCTAATATTTGATTGACCATATCATAGCTAAGTCTTTCTGATACATTAATTACAGCTTGACTACATTGATATGATATATTACCCAATAAATCAATATAAAAACTATATTTTAGCACCTTTCTAGATTTACCAGCCATTAATGATGCATAATCCTTAGCAATTATTTGTGGTAACATATGATAAGTATAATCTCTTAAATATATACTAGACGCTTGATCAAACGCTTTTTTATCAATGGCTTTTGTGAAATAATCCCGAACATCTGATATATAAACATGAATTGTTGTTCCATATCCATTTTTTGATATAGAAATAGCATCATCAATATCCTTGGTTTTCTTATCATCAATAGTGATTATATACCCTGGTTCCTCTTCTTTTTTAGGATCTATTATCATTTGTGGAATATCAATAGAAACATTTTCATATCTTTGTTTACATTCCTTTAAATACTCTTGATAGGATATCAATTTATGATACTTTTCCTGTAGACTTAATTGAATAGTTCGCTTTTTATTAACTGTAAAACGGTGAACCTCTTCTATTTCTTTTTTTAAACAAGTAAGATACTCATCATAATTAGAATCAGAAGAGTTTCTTAATTTTTGACGAATTAACCGAATAATTGTATGAAGAATTTTTTCTAAATCATTTAAACAATCTAAATCATAACTTATATCAATAAAGTGTTTTGATTTTTTTCCTATTTTAATTACAGAGAAAAAAGAAGATAAAGAATTCAAATTGATAATATATATAATAAATGCATTAAAAAAATCTTTATAGTTATCTTCCTTATAAAAGGAAGGAATTTCTACTTCCTCTTTTAATTTAGTGATATTTTCTTGTGGTGGAGTTTCATCATTTTTTTCAGTAAAATTATATCCTAATTGTCGAAGGATTTTCTGTAAAAATTGATAATAGTCTTTATGTCTATAATTTGTATTTTGAAGTTTCATTTTCAATTTTTCAGAAATCAACTCATAAGATGGGGCTATTTTCTCTTTTGGATAAAAACTTAAATAATATATAATTCTTAATAAATATATGTTGTTAGATAATACAGATGTAAGCTTCAACCGATCAATTCCTTGTTCTAATAAAAATAAGAATTTTTTAATTAATACATCATCATCTTCTATCGATAAGGACTTTTTCATTTTTTCTAAAGGAACTTTTTTACGATTTAATTCAAAAATTATTAATCGATTATTCATATTTTCACCCACTGTTTTAATAATATAACATATTCAAAAAAACATGTAAATAAAAATACTACGAAATGATATAACATTTTAGTAGTACTATCTTTTTTATAAAATAAATTAAAAATTTAACATTAACCATTCTGGTTTGATTAGCATTAAAATTCCAATTAATAACATAATAAGCCCTCCAATTAAATGAGAATATTTGCTATACTTATTTGAAATTCCAGTTACCTTTAAAGTTACCATGGCAATGATAAAAATAATAATATCATCTATTAGAAAAAAGGCAATATAAATAAAGATATATAACATATAATAAAAGGTGTTTAAATTGCTAAGAGAAAGAATTTGTGTAAATAATAAAGGAAGCCCTGCCGAACATGAAAGTTCAATAAAATTAACAGAAACAGCTAAAGTTATCACTCCTATTAAAGCAAAAACAAGACTTTTTTCTAGAGTAAATTTTTTTATTTTTTCTATTATATTTTTTCTCTTTTTAGAATCTACCACTTCACAACCAATATCATTCTTTATACTTTTATAATAACTTTTTAAATTGAATCCTGCCCCAACTAAAGCAATCAAAGCAATCACTGTTCTTAACCATATAATGGTATTCATTTTAACAGCTATATTTAACCAAGCAACCATAAATAGTAAATAAACTATGGCCGAAGAAAATAAAAATGTCAGTCCTAAAATCCACATTTTTTTGCGGTTTTTTGTCCCAATTAACATACTAATCAAAAATAATAATACCCACATTGCACAAGGGTTAAAACCATCTACAAGTCCCATGACTGTTGCAATAATCGGAAGAGAGACTTTCTTCACATCAACCTTTCCTAATATAGGAATATCTTTCATTGTATCTTCCTTTTTTTCTTCGGATTTTTTAACAGAAGGTTCTTTTTTAGAAATCGTTTTCCCTTCTACTACTTCTTTTACAATATCTTCACAACCTTCTTCTAAACAGGTAGCTATATTTTTCTCAATCGTAGTTTTAGTATTTTCATTAAATCCCACCATATAGTGTTCACCAATAACCGTAAAAGGAACATAATTGCTATCAGAATTTAAGGCAGACTTTACTTTTTTTAATAGTTCCTGGTTCTCTTCTTTATACCAAACTTCATACAAATGAACTTGCAAATTAGGATACTTATCTTTTAATTGTTCTAAATATTCTCGCTCTTTCGCACAATGAGGACATCCATCCCCATGAAATAAATATAGATTTACCTCTTTAGCTTGTACAAAAACAGGAAACAAACATAAAATTCCAATCACAAAATATTTTTTTAATCGTTTCATATGTTACTCCTTAATTGTTCTATATACTCTACCATTTCTTTTTTAGTTTTTTCCCCTACGATTCGACCAATTTCGATATTCTCCTCATCCAAAATGATAATAACGGGAATTATTTTCCCTATTTGATATTTCTCTACTTGGGACTCATCCATGTCATAATCCAATTCCTCAAATAAAAAATTAGGATATTCTTTTTTGATTTCTTCCCAAAGTGGTAATGTCAAAATACAACTAGAACACCATAAAGCACTAATTCTAATGAATTTCATAGAACTCCTCCTACTTTAATTTTAATTGGTAATAACATTCATCAAATGCTTTTAAAAATGCTTCTATCTCTTCATTTGTTGTCAAACCAGATAAACTAATTCGAAGACTATGTTCTGCACAATCTTCATTTTTTGTTAATTCCAATACAGCCCGACTAGTAGTACTGTTTGAACAAGCACTTTGAGTAGAAATATAAATATGATATTCTTCTAAGGCATGTAAAAAAGTTTCTGGTTTTGCGAATAAAACACTAATGTTTAAGATATGAGGAAGACAATACTCATTACTATTAATAGTAACTCCCTTATAAGTACTAAGTTTTTCAATCAATTTTGTCTTTAAAAATTTAACATGATTGTAATAATCTTGAATATTAGAATCTATTAAACGTAGAGCTTTTGCCATAGAAGCGATTAGTGGTAAAGCAGGTGTTCCACTACGAAATTTAGTAGTACTTTTTCCACCATGAATGATTGGTTCTAGACTAATATAATCTTTTTTTATAAGACAACCAATTCCCTTTATTCCATAAAATTTATGAGCAGAAAAACTAACCAAATCAACTTTCTTTAAATTCATTTTTACTTTCCCAACACTTTGTGTAGCATCCACATGAAAAAAACATTTTTCATTTTGTAACATCTCTGCAATGCGTTCAATAGGTTGTACAAGGCCCGTCTCACTATTAACAGAAGCAATCGTAACAAGAATTGTATCCTCATCAATTAATGTTTCTAAGTGTTCCAAATCTACAATTCCATATTCATTTGTATGAACAAACTCTACTTCAAATCCTAATTTTTGTAAATAACCAATTGGACCATAAATAGAAGAATGCTCTAAATTTGTAGTAATAATCTTTTTCCCACGATTTAAATATTTTAAGGCTATTCCTTTAATCGCTAAATTATTGGACTCCGATGCACCGCTTGTATAGATAATTTCTTCGGGTTTAACTCCCATTAAATCCGCTATTTGGTTGGTCGCACTCTCTTCTAATTGCTTTGATTTCATTCCTAATTTATGTAAAGAATTTGGATTCCCTATAAATTCAAGACAAGTTTTTTGAAAACTTTTTAAAACTTCCTCATCTACTGGAGTTGTTGCTGAATAATCTAAATATACCATATTATCACCTTTTTGATTATACCATTATTTTTCTTATTCTACAATCAATTTGACAGGGAAAAATATAATATCAGGAAACAAAAAACTATTTCCAAATAGTTCTTTTTTATGAATCATCAAAAAACAACTATTCCTGTAATAGTTTCTTTCATCTATAATATACTATATTGGTGATTTCTATGTTTCGATTCATTGCTCATCGTGGAAATGATGATGCCCTTTTAGAAAATACAAAAGAAGCTATTTTAAATGCTTTATCCAAACCCTATATAGATGGAGTTGAATTTGATATTCGAATTACCAAAGATAATCACTTCATCATTCACCACAATGCCACTATTTTGGATAACAAAGAATCTGGCCTTATTAAAAATATGACATTAAAACAACTAAAAAAAGTTGAATTTAAAAAACAACAAAGAAAATATAAACTAGCTACGTTAAAAGAAGTTTTAAAAGAAATCGATAATCAAAAAATAATTATTATTGAAATCAAAGAAGAAACAGATTATTCTCTATATCAAAAGAAAAAACTCATTCGTCTATTAAATAATTATTCAAATTTAAATATTTATCTAGTAAGCTTTAATTATAAATTAATTTCTAGTATAAAAGAAATGTACGAAAATTCTGGATTGTTGATCGGAAAAGT
>CATLBU010000037.1 GCA_949879835.1 uncultured Bacilli bacterium | reverse complement strand
AAATTACCCCAAATAAATATTTCTTGCCAAAGGGAAGTAATATTAAAGAAGAAATTGCAAAAATGGATCTAGTGTCCCCTTTCGCAAAAGGAACACTAACAAAACTAATTGCTCAAATCTATAAACGTTATCAAACAACGGAAACATCCATTATGCTTGATAAAATGAAAGATTTAGGGTTTAAATATTCAACCTTGTCAGGAATTTCGATTGGAATAGCAGATATTGTTGAATCAAAAACAAAGAAAGATATCCTAAAAGAATCAAATGAAAAAGTATCTCAAGTAAATAAACAATATAAACGTGGTTTAATTACAGAAGATGAAAGATATAAAAAAGTAGTAGAAACCTGGAATAATGCCAAAGATAAAATTGCTGAGGAATTAGAAGAAATCATTAAGACAAATAAGGATAACCCAATTTCGATGATGATCGACTCAAAAGCTCGTGGTAATCTTTCTAACTACAATCAAATGGCAGGTATGCGTGGACTTATGATGAAACCGACTGGAGAAGCAGTAGAAATTCCAATTACTTCTTCCTTTACAGAAGGAGCTAGTGTATCAGAATTCTTCTTAGCAACCCATGGTGCCCGTAAGGGAGCCGTAGATACTGCCCTAAAAACAGCAGATGCTGGATATTTAACTCGTCGTCTTGTAGATGTCGCACAAGATGTCATTATTAAAGAAGAGGATTGTAATACAGAACAAGGTGTTGTTGTAGAAGCATTTATCAATCCTGATGGAACAGTTGTAGAATCTTTATATGATCGTATTATTGGTCGTTATACTAACAAAAAGGTAATTGATCCAGAAACGAAAGAGGTCTTAGTAGATAGAAATGTTTATATTACAGAACAACTTGCTGAAAAAATTATAAATGCAGGAATTACAAAGGTTGGAATTCGAACAGTTCTTACTTGTAAATGTGAACAGGGAGTTTGTAAACATTGCTATGGACGTAACTTAGCTACTGGTCATATTGTAGAAATTGGAGAAGCAGTTGGTATTATGGCTGCACAATCCATTGGAGAACCTGGAACACAACTTACCATGCGTACTATCAATTCAGGTGGAGTTGCAGGAGATGATATTACTCAAGGTCTTCCACGTGTTCAAGAATTATTTGAAGCACGTAATCCAAAAGGAAAAGCAACGATTTCTGAAATTAATGGTACTGTTAGTGAAATAGAAGAACAAAATGGTAAATTTGTTATTTCTGTTAAAAATGA
This sequence comes from uncultured Bacilli bacterium, assembly GCA_949879835.1. Next base: position 5,891 of record CATLBU010000037.1, on the reverse strand, counting down.
TGTTGAAACGAAATCTCATACATCCAATTATGGAGCTAAACTTGCTGTTAGTAAGGGAGACGAAGTAGTAGCAGGAGATCGTCTTACTCATGGAGCTATTTCCCCAAAAGAACTTTTAAGTGTAACAGATCCAATTACTGTTCAACAATATATTTTATTAGAAATTCAAAAGGTATATCGTTCACAAGGTGTTGATATATCAGATAAGCACGTTGAAATTATTGCAAAACGTATGATTTCAAGAATTAAAATCATCAATTCTGGAGACTCTTATTTCTTACCAGGAACAATGATAAATATTAATAAATTTACAGATATTAATACACAACTTATTTTAGAAGGAAAAAGACCAGCAACAGGAAGACCAGTTTTACTTGGTATTACCAAAGCATCTCTTGAAACGGATTCATTCCTATCTGCAGCTTCTTTCCAAGAAACAACGAGAATCCTTACAGATGCAGCTATTCATGGTCGTGTAGATCATTTGAATGGTCTAAAAGAAAATGTAATTATTGGAAAACTAATTCCTGCTGGAACAGGAGCAAAAAAATATCGTGATTGTGAATATGATTTAGAGGTAGGTATGGTAAATGAAGAACCATTAGAAGCTCTAGAACAAGAATTGATGGATTAAAGAATGAAAAGTTTCATTCTTTTTTTGACAAATTGTGTATAAAATACTATAATGATGATAGTTGGATGGTGGTAGAAATATGAATAATCGATATATTAATCAAATTGAGGTAGTAACCAATATCTTTACAGTAGAAAATGGAAAAATAAAAGTATTATTATTCCGTAAACAAGAGGATCCCTTCAAAGGCTATTGGATGTTACCAAGTAATTTATTAATGACAACTGAAACTATTGAAGAATGCGCAAATGCTACTATACTAGAGTTTACTGGACTTCAAGATATTCATTTTATTCAGAGTTCCGTTTTTAGTGAAATTCATCGCTTACCAGGGGCTAGGATTTTAGCAAACACATTAATTGGAATAGTAGATATCAAGACAGTAAAACGCATTTTCGAAAATAGAGAAATTGAAGGCACATGGTTTGATATCAATGAAATTCCAAAAATGATTTATGATCATGGAACGATTGTCTTAGATGCTATTTCTAATTTAAAGAAAATTTTACCATATGATTATGAATTAATGAAATTGTTTTATCCAAATGATTTTACTCTTCCAGAATTACAAAGTACGTATGAGCATTTATTAAACAAGGAATTAGATCGTCGTAATTTTAGAAAAAAATGGATGAACTTGAATATACTAGAAGATACAATGGATAAAAAAAATCATACAAATGGAAGACCAGCAAAACTTTATCGTTTTAAAGAAAATATGAAGGAGAGTATTGTTAATGAATAATAAAGGTTGGGGAATGTCTACTCTTATCGGTTTTTTAGTTGTCTTTGGAATATTTTTATTAATCGTAACCATGTTGTATAATAAAAATTTTTCACATATGAATGATACAGAAATCGATATCACAGAAGAAGAATCTGGAGAAAACTTAGTAAATGATAGTGAATATATAGACTTAGAAAATTTATTAAAAGAATCCGCTAAAGAATATATTACAGGGAAGAAATTAACTGATAAATATGGAACAATTATTACAGTAGCTGAAATCAAAAAAGCTGGTTATCTAGATGATTTTATTGATGTAAGAAATGAAATTACATGTCACGGATATGCTATATACAATGAAGATGATATAGAGCCCTTTATTCGTTGTGGTAAGGATTATCAAACGCCAGATTATGATGATTCTTTAGAATAAAATACAATGAACTACTTGACTAAAACGCATATATAGAGTAAAATTATATGCGTAGCTTGGAGACATACTCAAGAGGCTGAAGAGGCGCCCCTGCTAAGGGTGTAGGTCGGGTAACTGGCGCGAGGGTTCAAATCCCTCTGTCTCCGCCATTATGAAATGAATCGTTTATAATAACGGTTTTTTTAATAAACTTTAAGATAGAAATTGAATACCAATCTATTATTTTTTCATATAATAGATTGAGGTGAGGTATGAAACATAAGACTTCTATCGTGATTTTAACATATAACCACTTAGAGTATACAAAAGATTGTATAGAGAGTATCCGAAGGTATACAGAAAAAGGTAGTTATGAGATAATTATTGTAGATAACCATTCTACTGATAATACCAAAGAATGGTTACAAGAACAAAAAGATTTAAAAATTATATGGAATAAAGAGAATTTAGGGTTTCCCGTTGCATGTAATCAAGCAATTAAAATAGCTAACAAGAATAATGATATATTATTATTGAATAATGATACAATTGTAACAAAAAACTGGTTAACCAATTTAAAAAAATGTTTATATTCTAATAAAAAAATAGGAGCAGTTGGCTCTGTTTGTAACCATGATGAAAATCTGCAAGGTTCTTCATTTACTTATCAAAATTTTGAAGAGATGCAAAAACTAGCAGAAGAAAATAATATTTCAGATTCTACAAGATGGGAGGAGAAAATTTTCTTAATAGGTTTCTGTTTATTAATTAAAAGAAAAGTAATTCATAAAATAAAGAAACTGGATGAAAAATATTCCCCAGGTTACGTAGAAGACAATGATTTATCACTAAAGATTGTAAAATTAGGATACCAATTAATGCTTTGTCATGATTCCTTTATTCATCATTATTTAGGTTCTTCTTTTCGAAATGATTTAAATAAATTTTATCCAATTTTAAATAAAAATAGAAAATATTTTGAGAAAAAATGGGGATTTTCAACATTTTGTTTCGATGAAATAAAATTTGCATCCAATACCTTAATCGAAGATCCAAAAAAAATATTAGATTTGAGTAGTGGCATTGGTACAAATTTATTAAAGTTAAAATATAATCATCCAAAAGCTATAATCCACGGATTAGAAAGAAATTATTCAAAGTTTAAAATAGCCAAAAAAGTAGGAACAATATATAATGATTTATCAGAGATTCATACCAAATATGATTATATTTTAATTGGCAATTTATTAGAAGAAGTAAAAGATCCTATTCTCTTTTTAAAAAAATTAGAGAGATATATAAGCAAAGATGGCTATATAGTTGGAGAGATCCATAATATTTCAAATATTAAAACAATTTCAAAACTAGTAGATGATCAATATTTTTTTGAAAATCAAAATCGTAGTAATCATTTCACCTTAACAGATATTTATCAATTATTTTCGGAATTAAACTATTATCATCCAAAAGCATATTCTTGGAGTGATTATTCAACAGAAAATGAGAAAATTCTAATTCAAAAACTAGAAGAAGTAAATAAAAGAGATTACAATATTTCCTATTATAGTTTTCGTTTTCAAAAAAAAGATTCCTAATCGGGATCTTTAATTATATAACTCATTTTTTAATTGCTCAATATTTTCATTTAATAAACTAATATAATCCTCCTTAGAGCTTCGTTGTTGATCGGTTAAATTAGATAAATCATGTAACTCAATAGTAGAAATTCCTGTTTGGTTAATAATTTGCTCTGTTTGTTTATTTAATTTTTTAGAATTCATAGTAAAAATATATTTTATTTGTCCTGTTTTAATTAATTGAATAACATCATAAATATCTTTTTCTGTTAAATCGCCATTATCCTCTAAACAAATTACCTGAAACCCATATTTTTCTAAGAAGTTAAAGGCACTATTATCTATAACAATTGTTTTTTTATTAGAATTTTCGTTCATTAATTTTATATTGGCATCAATATTAGAAATATCAATTTTTAATTGTTCATAATTTTCTTCAATTTCCGTTTTTAAATATTGATTTTGAATATATTCTATTAATCCATTTTTAATGTTTAAACTCATCATTAAGAAATTAGATGGATCTAACCATAACTCTTCTATATGGTGATTGTATTCCATAGTAGCAGTCGTATCAATAATCATTAAATCTTTATTATAATTAAACATAGAAGAAACATAATCTTTCTCATCACTAAGTCCATTAAAAACAAACATATCAGCTTTACTATAATCTTTGATTTGTTTATTGGTTAATCGATATTGGTTGATATCAACTCCATCTGGATAAATACTATGAACAGTACTATGCTTGCCATATAAGGTAGTAACAATATATTCAATAGGATAGGAGCTTGTATAAATATTAATATCCTCTAAATTATCCCGTTTAAAACATCCTGTTGTTAATAAAATCATCCCAATAATTAGTAATGTCAATGTTTTTTTCATATTATCTTCCTTTCTTTTCAGGAACTAAATCAATTCCTTTACTTCCTAATGGATTGCATTTTAAAACTCTTTTGATTGTTAGAATCAATCCTTTTAGACTTCCATGTTTCGAGATTGCCTCTATTGCATAATTAGAACAAGTTGGAATATGCCGACAAGAATCATGAAATCTACCAGGAATTTTTTGATAAATCTTTATAGCTTGTATCAATATCTTTTTCATAATAAAATCATTATACTAAAAAAATAGGAATTTGTAAAATTTAACAACATATAGGAATAGTATGATATAATGATAAAGATGGAGGTATATATGAATAATATAAGTTATAAACTGTTAAATAAATTGAATGGGAAAGCCCATAATATAGAGTTAATAAATGAAGAGGATTTAGAACTATTATATCAACAATATATTCAAGATAAAAACTATATAGAAAATCAATTAAAAGTAGAAATTGAACTAGGAATTTCGCAACAAGATTTTTTCAAAATGTTTTATATGATTTATGATATATTGAAATTTTATATATCTAAACAGGAATTCATTCATCTTTCTAACTATTATTTACTCATGTTGATGATGAATCATATAAATGGTAAGAAAGTAGATTTGTATTGGTGTATTTACCATATTTATTATCTATCAAGTGCAGGAAGATTCCTTACCAAATATGATCACTATGAAGATTGTCTTCCTTTTCTGCAACAACAATTAATAAAACAATTTGCAATCAAAGAGAAAATAACAGATAAGATGAAACGAAAAAGTTTTACAAAGGCTATCATAAAAAGATTACAAAGGCTATCATAAAAAGAATTTAATTTACGAATTTATATGATACATGCTATAATATAAAAGGTGATACAATGAAAATATTAAAACAACTAAAAATAAATCCGAATGATATTAAAGTATATGAAACAGCTTTTACTCATACATCTTATGCAAATGAAAATCATGTGATTAGTTATGAGAGATTAGAATACTTAGGAGATGCCGTTTTAGAGCTTGTAATGAGTGATTATCTATACAAGAATACAGAATATGATGAAGGAAAAATGACAAAGTTAAGAGCCCATTATGTATGTGAAGATGCTTTATATGAATATTCTTTAAAACTAGGTTTAAATGAATATTTAAAACTGGGTCATGGAGAAGAAAATAGTGGTGGAAAGTATCGAAAAGCAATCGTCTCAGATATCTATGAGGCTTTTATTGGTGCTATCTATTTGGATCAAGGATTTGAAAAAGCTAAAGATTTTATTTATTCTTCGGCCATTCCTTTTGTTGAAAATAAGGCTTTATCTTTTATTAAAGATTATAAATCAGAACTACAGGAACTTGTTCAAACAGATCAAAGAACAATTGAATATGTGATGATTAGTGAAGAGGGACCAGCTCACCATAAAACATTTAAAACAATCGTTAAAATAGACGATATTATTTATGGTGAAGGAGTTGCACACAGTAAAAAAGAGGCCGAACAAAAAGCTGCAAAAAATGCATTAGAAAAGAGTGTTGGAAAAATCAGCAAAAGCTGATTTTTTTTAAAGGAGGATAAAGATATGTTAAAGGAACGAAGTTTTGAATTTTATTGTAAATCCAATCATAAATTAGAATTGCTAAAACTATTTGATTTAAATAAA
>CATLBU010000036.1 GCA_949879835.1 uncultured Bacilli bacterium | reverse complement strand
AACACCACATCCTGGCTTATGCAATAATTCATTGCACTTAATTCCTTCAGTTAGTATAGATGAATATTTATTTTTATCGTAATAAATAGAATGATAAAACCAATCTAAATTTATTTCACACTTTTTCTCTATAATATCAATGTCCACAATTTATCACTTCCTCTTTTTTAAATTATTATTTAAAAATAATTTTTTCTTTTTAATATGCTTTAACTGCATAATACAAAAAATATTTCAATTATTATAACATAATTTTTTTTAAAATGAAATTTCAACGTAAAGTAGTAAATTGGTAGTAACATGAATTTCAAATTTTACATGCAAGCCTTAAAATAAAGCATTACTAGTAAAAACAAATTTTTTAACAAAAAAATAATCTTTATAGATTATAATTCTTGTTCCCCTTTATTTTTAAATTGTAATACAATTGGCGTTCCTTCAAAGTCAAAAGCTTCCCTAATTTTATTTTCTAAATACCTTTTATAAGAAAAATGAATTAAATCTTTACTATTTACTTGAATATTAAAGGTTGGAGGTTGCATACTAGACTGATTGGAAAAATATATTTTTAATCGTTTTCCTCTATACGATGGTGGTAAATTCAGAGAATAAGCATCTCCTATTACATCATTTAAAACACTCGTTTTCACTTCTCTTTTGCTATTTTCATATACTTTGATAACTTGAGGTAAAAGAGTATGAATGCGTTTTTTTGTAAGTGCTGATAAAAATACAATAGGTGCAAAACTAAGAAAAGCAAATTCACTACGAATCAAGGTAGTAAATCTCTTCATTTGTTCTTCTTTATCAGCCATTTTATCCCATTTATTTACAACTAAAACAACGGCCTTCCCAGCTTCTATTGCATATCCTGCAATATGTTTATCATGCTCAACAATTCCTTCTTCAGCATTTATAACAATCACACATACATCCGATCTATCAATAGCCCTTAAAGAACGTATTAAACTATATTTCTCAATTTGTTCATATACTTTTCCTTTTTTTCTCATACCAGCTGTATCAATCACAACAAATTTTTCCCCATGGTAAGTAAATGGTGTATCCACAGAGTCACGAGTTGTTCCTGCAATATCAGACACAATTGCTCGTTCCTCATTTAAGATAGCATTGACTAAACTACTTTTTCCTACATTTGGTCTTCCAATAATAGAAAACTTAATGGTATTATTATCATACTTTTCTTCTTCTGTTTTACAAAAATTTTCAGTTACTTTTGTTAATAAATCATAAATTCCTATATTTTGTTCCCCACTAATTTCAATATAATTTTCAAAGCCCAATTCATAAAAATCATAGACGTTATCTTTTGCTTCCTTACTATCTATTTTGTTAATAGCAACAATTACTTTTTTATCTGATTTCATCAACATATCTCGAACAACTCGATCGTTAGAAGTAATTCCTTCTTTTCCATCCACTACAAAAATTACCACATCTGATTCGGTAATTGCAATTTCTGCCTGAATTTTAATCTCATCATTAAATTTTTCCTTTTCTAAATCAATTCCACCTGTATCAATTAAGTGAAATTGATATTGTTCGAATTCTACGTTTCCATAGATTCGATCCCTAGTGACCCCAGGGGTATCTTCAATAATAGCAATTCTTTTTCCAATTATTCGATTAAATATTGTAGATTTTCCTACATTTGGTCTTCCAACTAGTGCGACTACTGGTTTTTTCATGGTTTCCACCTCTAATTCTTGTGATATTATATTATCATTAAATGACAATCTTTTACAATAGATTTACGACTTATTTTATAGTGAATCTCACTATTTTCTAAAATTTTACCCAATAAATAGTTAGAAATAGGACGATTAATTTGAAGATACAATCGATTTTGATATTGGTAAATAGAAATGTTTTCTTTCAACTGTTCGTCTATCCAAAAATAGTCTTCTATCTCATATAAAAATGGTTCTTGATGGATGATTAGCTGCATTTCTATTTCATCATCAAAGTATCCAAAATATTCCAATTCCTCATGTTGCAATTCTAAAATCATTCCATAGAACTCATCGATATAAATATCAATTTCATAATAACCACTAATTTCTATCTGATAACTTGATTTTAGTAAGCGGAATAATTTTTGAAAATACTTTTCAAGTTGCTCCTTATCGTCAAAATTTATTTCCTCTAAATACATTTTATTTAAAAAAATTATCATATTTACATCGTCATTCATTATTAGTTTCACAACAAATCACCTAAAATATTGTATGTGATTGTAAATATAATGAGATATAAATTAGATAATTCTTTCTATTTTTTCATGGACTTCTTGTTTCCCTGCTTTTGTTACATTTGAGAAAACAATAAAGTCATCTCCAACTACTAGGTCCAGTTCTTGTAGTAACATCGTTCTTTGTGTTTGATGTTTGGTAATTCCTATTTTATCCGATTTTGTTGCGATGATAGTAACTGGAATATTATAATGTTTTAAATATTCATACATTAACATATCATCACTACTTGGTTTATGTCGAAAGTCAATTAACATAAAAACTTGTTTTAAGTTCTCACGGTTTGTTAAATAATCCTCCATCATCAACCCAAACTTTTTCTTACGCCCCTTACTCACTTTAGCAAATCCATAACCAGGAGCATCTACTAAATAAAATGCATCATTAACTAAATAAAAATTAATTGTTTGTGTCTTACCTGGATTAGAAGATATTCTGGCAAAGTTCTTTCGATTAATCAAGGAATTAATAAAGCTACTTTTTCCAACATTAGATCTTCCTACTAATAAAAATTCTGGTTTATTATCTGTTGGGTACTGACTTCTTCTTACCGCGCTTATCGTTAAATCAACACTATTTATTTTCATCTTATATCACCTAAAATCATTTACTTTATTATAATCATATCTATTATATCAAATATTTAGAAGAAAAAACAGATTTTCACTCTGTTTTCTTTCAAATTATTAATTAGACGAGTATGGTTTTGTACTACTTGTAGATTTTTCGGTACTGCTAGATGAAGTATTATCCCCATTAGTATTAACTGAATTTAACCATTCTGTATAATCAAATTCCCCACAAGAACCAACATTATTTATTAAGCAATCAATACACGATAATGTATTTTCCTTATTATCTGCATTCGCCAAACGAATAAAGAATTGAACCAAAGAAAGTAAGAAGAATATCACAACGGCTGCCACAATTCTTTTAATAAACTTCTTTTGTTGCTCTTTCATTGTATTTTCATCTTTCGATATCATTGCTTGAACAAAGTCTTTAATCCCCATAACAATTAATAATAAAGGTACTAAAAATTTAATTGTTTTATATAACGAGGTTGTGAGCGTAGGTAAAAATTTAGGGATTCGGTTAATACCACCGCAACTTTTATATTTAATAGATTCATCATAAAAAGACTTATAATTAACTGATGATTTTTTATTTCGATCTTTGATAGAAGGAGTAACAGGGGATAATTGATTATGTACATTATCTACCTGATTTCCTTGTGAATCATAGCTTCTTTTCAATTTTCCTATGTATCTAAATGAACCCACCAGCTCTTTAGGATCTCTATCAGCCATTATATAGGCAACTTCATCTACACCATTAATAGTATAAATAAAAACACCACATTCATTCGGTGAATTCAACGGATAATTAGAATTCCTCTCACCGACAATATAATTTTCCCAATATAATTTAGTTTCAAAAGTATCACGACCATTAATTTTTTTAGATGAATCTATAATTTTCACTATTTGGCCATTAGAATCTTTTTTAGGCTCTAAAGAAAATTCCAACCTTGTATCATTACCATTTTCATCTAATAAACTATAAATACAACTAGAGGTAATTAATTTAGCGTCTCTATTTTTTATAGTACTATTTGTACCATTTATGTCATTAGAGGTCCCACTACCATTAGCATGTGGATCAGAAGTTTTTTTATTAGTACCATTTATTGCATTTGATGTACTTGTGTTATCATTTGGATTACAAATTCCATCTGGGCAACATCTTCCATTTGTCCATTTACATGATTTATTGGCACTACTAGTACTATTATTGCAAATTTTTTTTTGAGTTAAAGAATTACATGCTCTTACTCGGCATTTCTTATTCTTCCATACACAATTACTTTCATTATTACAAGTAGCTTTCTTTTTGATTTCATAACAAGCTTTTATTTTGGCCTGAGTATTACCAATGAAACAAAAACCAAGTATCAACATAAATATTATTTTTTTGAAATGATTTTTCATATATTAAACTCCTTTATTTTCTATATAAATTATATATGAAATCATATAAATATGCAAGCTTGATATTTTTTACTTGACAAGATTAGAAATTGCTCGTATAATCCCTAATTTTCCATATTCATAAGTTAAACTTCCTTGTAAATAAGCAATATAAGGTTCTCTAATTGGTCCATCACAAGAAAATTCAATAGAAGATCCTTGAGTAAAACTACCTGATGCCATAATAACCTGATCATCATATCCAGGCATATCGGAAGCCTCTGGAATCACATAAGAATCAATAAGACTCCCCATTTGAATACCTTGAACAAATCGAATTAATAAGTCTTTATTGTGAAAAATAATACTCTCTACAATATCCGCTCTTTTTTCATCATATCTAGGTTCTACTTCATATCCCATATTTGCCATAACTTTACTAGTTAAAACAGCTACTTTTAAAGCATTAGAAACTACACTAGGGGCCATATAAAGTCCTTGTAATATCAGTTTATTCATAGATAAAGAAGGTCCAACTTCTTTTGCCTCACCTGGTAAATTTAAACGCTCAGAACATAAATGTATAAGATCTTTTCTTCCTACTATATAAGCTCCATTCGGAGCAATTCCTCCACCCAAATTTTTGATTAATGAGCCAACTATTAAATCAGCACCAACCTCTATTGGTTCTATTGTATCAACAAATTCACAATAGCAATTATCTACCATAATAATAATATTTGGGTTAATCTTTTTAATAAATTGAATTACTTTTTTGATTTGTTCTATTCTGATACTTTTTCTAGTAGAATACCCTTTAGAACGTTGAATCTCAATCACTTTAATCTGTTTGTTATGAATTTCCTTCTGAATTTTATCATAATCAAAATCATTATCTTTTAAATCAATTTGTTCATATTGTATTCCAAAAGACTTCAAAGAGCTGTCGTTATCTTTAATACCAATTACTTCATGAAGAGTATCATAAGGAGTACCTGTTATGGACATGAGCACATCTCCTGGTCTTAATATGCCAAAAAGACAGACTGTTAAAGCATGAGATCCAGAAATAAATTGGCTTCGAACTAATGCATCTTCTGCTTTAAATATTTCTGTATAAATCTTCTCAATAGAATCTCTTCCAATATCATCATATCCATATCCAGTTGTTGAATGAAAATGGGATTCTGAAATTTTTTGATTTTGAAAAGCGTTCATTACTTTTAAACTATTTTGTTCACAAACTTTATCTATTTTAGAAAATATCTCCTGCACTTCTTTTTCTGCTTGATTTACTTTTGCAATAATATCTTCCTTCATCAATACAATCCTCCATCTACTCGAATTACAGAATTATTAATATAGCTTGATTGGTCGCTCGCTAAAAAGAAAACAACGTGAGCGATTTCTTCTGGTCTTGCAATTCGTTTTAAAAATATTTTTTCTTCTTCACTTTTGATATATTCTTCATCCACATCTTTTAACTCGTTTTCTGTTCCAACCCAACCTGGTGCGACACAATTGACACGAATATAAGGTGCGAATTGAAAAGCCAAATTATGGGTTAAAGAAATTAATCCTGCTTTGGATGCATCATAATCTAGACACATAGGAAAAGGAGTATCTATCCCATTTGTTGAAGAAATATTAATAATATTTCCCCTCTTTTGTTTCATCATATAATTTCCGATATATTTACTAATTAAAAAAGGTCCTACCAAATTCACATCTAGTGTTTGTAAAAAATTCTCTTTTGTTTTTTCTTCAAATAAACAATCTAATGCAATTGCGGCATTATTAACAAGCACATCGATTTTCCCAAATCGTTTAATAATTTGCTCTACCATATTCTTGATCTCATTTTCTTTTGAAAGATCGCACGCAATACACATAACATCTACACAATATTGCTTTTCTATTTTCTCTTTTAATAAAAAAGCCTCTTTTCTACTCTGATTATAGTGAATAATAACATTATAATTATTTTTAGCAAATTCTAAAATACAACTTGCGCCAATTCCTTTAGAGGAACCAGTAATTAATGCAACATCTCTCATATATACATAAAAAGAGCACTTAGGCTCTTGATGAATACTTCCCATCACTTGTTGTAATTAGAATCTTTTCACCTTGTTCAATAAATAAAGGTACTCTCACTAATAATCCAGTTTCAACATAAGCGTCTTTTAACGCATTATTGGTAGTATTTCCTTTTACTGCTGGTTCTGTTTGTACAACTGTGAATTCTACTTTATCTGGTAATACCAAACCAAGTAACTCTCCTTCATACATAATAACATCTACTAACATATTCTCAATCAAATAGTTTTTGTCATCTCCTACTTGATCAGCAGTTAATTCTAATTGTTCATAAGTCTCCATATTCATGAAACAATAAGTGTCTCCAGTATTATATAAATATTGAACACTAGAACGATTAATATTTGCTTTTTCAAATTTTACATTTGTATTAAAGGTTCTCTCAATAGTTCCACCAGTTCTTAAATTTTTCAATTTTGTTTTCATGAATGCAGAACCTTTTCCTGGTTTAACATGTAAAAATTCAATTACTTGATAGATGTTTCCTTCTATCATTAACGTCATACCAGTTTTAATATCATTTACATGTATCATCTTTTTCCACCTCGATAATTCTATTTTGTCTTCCCATCCGAGTTTTTACCTTCACATTTTGGGATATATTAGTTCCTGTGTTTTGTCTTAATTCTTTTCCAGTATGTTCACAACTTCACCTTGCAATTGAATTAACGTATTATAATCGATTGCGGTAAGAAATTGTATTTATGAATAGACTTTCATCATTATTTATCCTCTTTATGAGCAGTATGCTTTTGACATTGTGAACAATATTTATTTAATGTTAAGCGTTCTGTATCTCTTTGTTTTTCACTACGATATTCTTTTTTACCACATACAGTACATGTAAGGGTTATTTTCCCTCTATTTTCTTTTTTTGCCATAAAAAATTCCTCCTTTTGTTTTGAGCTAAAACTATTATAACAAATATTTATAAAATTTCCAACTTTTATCTCAAAAAAGACATGAACTTTATAAAAGTTGTTATAAAAATATTGATTGCACCAGCAAAAAATCCTAAAGAAAGGAATAAAAGTATTATACTAAAAAAAGATAAGGTCCCACTATTAAGAAAAATTACTTCGGGATTTTTAGGATCTACAAATCCTTTAAGTTTTTGATTATGAGATCTTGCTTTAATTAATCGTTGGGCGTACCTTCCTCCATATCCATTTTTATGAGCAATATATTCCTTTCCATTATAATAATATCTTACAGTCGGTGTTACATATAATCCATCTGAGAAAGACTTATCCAATGAAACAATTTCTACATCTACTTTAGGAAAATCTTTCTTAATATTTCGTTCTCCACAAAATAACCAATAAGATACTTTACAGCCAAAATA
>CATLBU010000035.1 GCA_949879835.1 uncultured Bacilli bacterium | reverse complement strand
GGGATTATATAATATAAATAAATTGGATTAAAATAAAATATTATGTTATAATCAATTTATATATAAGAGGTGATATAGATGGAATATAAAACAGAAGAGGAGTTTTTAAAAAATTATAATCCGAATCAGTTTGATAGACTTTCCATGACTACAGATATCTTATTAATTAGTGTCTCTTCTAAAAAACAAGATAATTATCGTAAAACAAGTAAGAAAATGATGAGTATTTTACTTGCGAAAAGAGATGATTATCCATATAAAAATATGTGGTGCTTGCCAGGTGGTTTTGTAAATCCTAAATCAGAAACATTAGAAGAATGTGCGAAAAGAGTATTAAAAAAAGAAACAAATTTATCCAATATCTATTTAGAACAATTATATACTTTTGATGATATTAATAGAGATCCACGAATGCGAGTTGTGTCTACATCTTATATTGCGTTAGTAGATAAAAATAGATTAGATCAAAAAATTAGTGAAAATGCTTCTTGGTTTGATATCATTCTATATGTTGAAGATGAAAATAGCGTTCATATTACTTTGGATAATGGTCAAATTAATTTTTCAATTGAAATAAAAAAGAAATTAAAAGAAAAAACAACGGATTGCTATCAATTTATAGCAGAAAAAAATGATTATCTTGCGTTTGATCACTCGATTGTAATAGTATCAGGAATTGAACGGTTGAAAAATAAAATCAATTATACAGATATTGTATTTAATATGATGCCAGAATATTTTACCTTGGGGGATTTACAACAAGTTTATGAAGTAATTTTAAATAAGAAATTATTGGATCCTGCATTTAGAAGAATTATTGCTAATAAGGTGGAAAAGACTGAAAAAGTACAAACAGGAGAAGGACATAGACCAAGTGCTTTGTTTCGGTACAAAAAATGATATAAAAGGAAAATATTTATAATCTATATTTTCTTTTTTTAATTCATTAACATATAATTCTTTTTATAATTTGCTCTTATTATGATATAATAAATAAAAATTACAAAGGAGGAAGAGATAAATGGGATCAGATGAAACAAGGACATTATTTCCAAAGAAACTATATGACTTTTTAGAGAATGTATTTATTCCAAATTCTATGGTTATTATGAAAAATAAAAGAACAGGTCAAATTGTTCCAACAATCGATATTGATTTCATTATCAAATTAAAACGTAGTGAGGAAGACAATAGAAAGATTATGAATTATTTAAATGAAAGAGGAATCGTAGTATATGGTTATTCTGAAGATATAGATTCAGAACTAGAAAACGATTATCATTTTACGGCTTATCAAAAGGCTATATTGCCTAAACCTTTTACTCCAGATGAAATGATGGATCAATTTAAAATATATGCTATCACAAGGGATCCAGTAATTCGAGAACAGTTAATTATTCAAAATTTGAATCAAGTTCCTTATATTGCATGGAAATATGCAAGGAAATATGATTTTTCTTTTGAACAGTTGGAATCTTTTGGCTATGAAGGTTTAATCATAGCTGTTGATAAGTTTGATGTTACAAAAGGTTTTCAATTTGCTACTTATGCACAGGAAATAATTACAGGATATATTAAAAATGGTCTTGTTGGATCCGTAGGAATTTATGATAAAAATGGTGTTTCTAATAATCTTGTAATGTGTAAAAATATAGTGGAAACAAAAAGAGGATGTAAATTAGAAGATTATCCAGAAGAAATGAAAAAAGAAATAATTGAGTTAATGATTTCAAAATACAATTATCCAGATAATGAAGAAAAGAGACAGGAACTTGAAAAGCTAATTAATATTAATTGCATACCAGAACCTTTTGAAAATTCCTCAATAGAGTGTGATTGGTTTTCAACATTTGAGGATTCTACCTCAAATGAAGCTATTCATGAGCAATTACAAAAGGATTTAAATGATATTTTAATGAAAATGCCAAATCCTAGAACCAGAAAAATTATTCAATTATATTATGGCCTAGATGGTCAAAAACCAAAGTTACTTACAGAAATTGCTAGTATATTAGGGATAACATCTTCTGGTGTAAGACAACATTATATATCAGGAATTAGAAAGTTAAGATTTCCTGCAATAAGAAAGGGAATGGAAGATTATTTAGATTCTTATGAAATGAACCCTGATTCAGAGTACAATGTAAAAAAAGAAAGATAAGGCCTAAGGGTCTTTTTTGTTATAATGGGAATAATCTAGCTAAAATATCATTATAATTAAGTAACTACTATTTTTGTTTTGTCAGTACTTGACAATACATAGTAGTTGGTATACAATAATAACAGTGAGGTGATAATATCAATACCCAATTTAAAAAAGGAGTGTTAGAACTAATTGTTTTATTATCTGTTAGTAAAAAGGATATGTATGGATACGAATTAATCGAAGCGGTATCTAAAGTAGTAGATGTAAATGATGGAACTGTGTACCCACTGTTAAAGCGATTAACTAATGAAAAGTATTTTGAAACCTATTTAGTAGAATCCACAGAGGGACCACCTAGAAAATACTATCATTTAACGATTCTAGGAAATGAACAAAAAAAACAACTATTAGAAACGTGGCAAAGTTTTAATCAGTCAGTAAATGAATTTATTAAGGAGTGTGAGAAAAATGAATAAAGAAAAGTTTTTAAAAGAATTGGAGAAAAAGTTATCTTTGTTAAGTGAAGAGGAGAGAAAGGATACAATTAATGAGTACCGAGATATTATAGAAGAGAAAATGAAACATGGAAAAAAAGAGATAGAAGCAGTAAAAGAATTTGGCAGCATTGATGAGCTTTCAAAAGAAATTTTAAATGCTTATAAATTAAATCCTGATTACAATCAATCAGAATCAAAAAAGGACTTTATTGATAACGCAGAAGATATGATTAAAAAGGGAGCAAAAAAAATATCAGAAGTAACGGATGAGGTAGTCGATAGTTTTAAAAAATCGGATTTTGATATGACAAGTCAAAATATTATTGAACTTATCTTAAAGGTTATTTTATTATTAGTATTTTTAGTAGTCTTAAAAGTACCATTTTATTTAATTTCTACAATTGGGGAATCAGTATTTGAAATTGGCTTTTCTCCACTTTCAAATATGTTTGGAGGTATTTGGAAAATACTTGTAGAAATTATCTATGTTGGCGTTTGTATCTTGTTGATTGTAAAATTAATCTTAAAGTATACAAAAAATAAAGATGAACAGGTTGAAATAAAGACAAAAAAAGCGGAAAAGGAATCCCATAAAACAACTAAAAAAACAGCTACAGAATCAGAAAGCAAAATAACAAAGAAACCAAAAAGAAAAAGTGATTCCCTAGAACGAGCACTTTTACTACTTGTTCAATTGTTCATAGTATTTGTATTTATTATTCCATTATTCTTCATTATTTTATTGATTGTATTTGGTATAATTCTTTTAATATTCTTTATATTAAAGGGAGTAGGTGTATATGGTTTTCTTATCTTCGCATTTGGATGTTTAGGGTTCTGTATTTCCCTTCAATTGATGTTTTATAGAGGAATGTTTACAAAACAGAAAATATATTTATCTCCATTTGTTGTTAGTTTAATAGTGATGCTCGTAGGGGGAATAATTTCATTAGATTATATTTTTGGATTTACTTATTATAATTATTTACCAAAAGATCAATATCATCAAAAAACGGAAGTATTGGAACAAAAAATTGATAAAAAAACAGAATTCCATACTTCGGATACAGAAATTATCGTAGATAATACAATTGCTGATAACCAAATCAAAATAGAATTAAATTATTATCCAGACTTTATAACTTATGAAAAACATACAGGGAAAGAAAATAATCATGATTATATAGTATTTGTAGATATTCCAAAAGATGGAAGTTTCAATTTTAATAATAAGATAAGTAAAAGATTCATGAAAGATTTAGGAAAACAAAAAATATATGATTATTCTCTATTAACTAAAATATCTATCAAAATATATGTAAATGATAAAACAAAAGATTTAGTATCTACTTGGTACTAAATCTTTTTTGTAGGATATTTTTAATTTTAAATCGTATTTATAAATAGAGATAAATATGTCGATTGAAACATCTAACTACTTTTGTCGAAAGAGTACTCAAGAAATAAGAGGTGTGCTAAATTATACTAGGAAGGTGAGCAAAATGTTAGAAACGGATTTAGAATTTCGAAAAGGAATCCTATTTATTCGATTAAATGGAGAGTTAACGAAGAAAACAGTTTCTCAATTAGAAGAAGAGGTGACAAAGAAAATAAAAAAAAGCGGTATTCAAAATATTGTTTTTAATATTGAGAAACTCATCAATATTGATTTGAAGGGAATTAATGCATTATTTTATAACTATGAGTTATGTCATCAAAATAATGGAAAATCATTATTATGTGGTATCTCTAATCCAGAGATTAAAGTAAAATTAGAAAAATCGAGATTATTAAAATATATTTCAGAAACAGAAACAGAATTAAGTGCCTTTGATTTAATTCATATATAGGAGGAGAAAATGACAAACGAACAAATTATGGAATATAAAAACTATATTATGTCTTTAACTAAATATTTTGAAGGATATAAAAGTAAAGAAGATTTGTTTCAAGTTGGATGTATTGGTCTTATGAATGCTTATAAAAAATTTGATCCGAATTTCGGAGTAAAATTTTCTACTTATGCATATTCTCATATCTTAGGAGAAATGAGAAAATTAGTTCGAATGGATAAGGGAATCAAGATTAGTAGAGATATCACTAAATTTTATCTTAAAATTGAAAAATATAGTTTAATATTATCTCAAAAGCTCATGCGTTATCCAACAACCAAAGAAATATCAGATTTTACAAAAATACCAGAGGAAACTATTATTGAATGTATGAGAACCAAAAATATTATGCAAAGTATTGATGAACCAATTCAAATGGATAGTAAAGAGGTTACTCTTCATGACTACATTAGTGATAATAGGGAAGATATCAACACCTTGCTTGCCTTAAAAGAAGAATTGAATCAGTTATCGAAACAAGAAAGAGAAATTATTGAGGGAAGATATTTGTATGACTTAACGCAAAGTGAATTGGCAGAAAAACTTGGAATGACGCAAGTTCAAGTATCTAGAAAAGAAAAAAAGATTAAACAAAAAATAAAGCAGGATTTAGCTGCATAAAAAAAGTCATTTTAGTGACTTTTTTTTGTAAATGAAATTCCAGAATTATTTTTACGGTTAATATGATCAACAATGTAATCATAAACACCATCTAATTCCTTTGGAAATCGAAAGAAATTGTCTTCTAAATAACTATTCTGTTCTTCTTCAAAATCATCAATAATACGATACATTGTATTTCTCGTTACTTTTTTAAAACTTTTATGCCCTATAACAAACATAAAACCAGTTTGTTGAAGATTTCTCATTAACTCTTTATTGTTTTTATCAGACTCTGTTCCTTTTCTTGTATAAGCTTTAATGTTGGAATCGAATCTATCTTCTACTGCATAATACTGAATATCTAAAGTTTGCTCCTGTTCGTCTAAAACAACTGTTCTATGAATACTCCAAGCT
Organism: uncultured Bacilli bacterium; assembly: GCA_949879835.1. Next base: position 2,288 of record CATLBU010000035.1, on the reverse strand, counting down.
TCTTGTTTTAATGTAGAAACTCCAATTTCTAAATATTCCATAATTTCTTGTAAACTGAATTTTGCTTTTTCTCTAAGCATTTTTCTATTTTGTAAAAATAAGCAAAAATTTTCACCTTTAATTTGTTCTAATCTTTCTTTTTCTTTGATATAATCAAAACGATTTGAAATTACTTCTTCCATTACAAATTCCCCCTTTTTAAAGATTTAGTTGCTATAATATAACAAAAAACTTAATTTGTAAAGACTTTTGTATAAAAAAATTAAAAATTTTCATAATAAATCTAGGAGGAATAATATGGAAAAGAATAAATATAAAGATTTGGTAGCAAAACATACTCCAAAAGAAAATCGTCTTTATAATGGAATGCTTGCCTTCATTATTGGCGGAATTATGGGAGTAATTGGTCAATTTTTAGTAGAACTTTATTCCGCTTATTTAGATATTCCAAGTAAAGAAGCGGGAACCTTTATGATTATTACTTTAATCTTCATTGGATGTTTACTGACATGTTTTGGGTTTTTTGATAAATGGGTTAACTTTGCAAAGGCGGGTTTAATTGTCCCAATTACGGGATTTGCCCATTCTATGATGAGTGCAGCATTAGATTATAGAAAAGAGGGATTTGTTACTGGAATAGGGGCAAATATGTTGAAGTTAGCAGGCTCTGTTATTATCTTTGGAGTTGTTAGTGCCTATGTATTTGGACTAATTAGAATCTTATTGTTTGGAGGACAAGTATGACATTCAAGTATAAAAATGTATATATTAATGAAACATCGACAGTAACAGGACCATATGAAAAAAATGGTCCACTTAGTAACTCTTTTGACAAAAGTTTTCGTGATTTATATTTTGGGAAAAAAACATGGGAACAAGCAGAAAGCAAGCTAATTGAAGAGAGTGTTGACTTATTACTTGGTAAAATAAGAAAAACAAGATTTGATATTGATCTATTTATAGCGGGTGATTTATTAAATCAGATTGCTGCCTCTAATTATGCTGCTAGTAATTTACAAATTCCATATTTAGGAATTTATAATGCTTGTGCAACAAGTGTAGAAGGTTTAATACTAGGCGCAAATATGGTCGAAGCAAAGCAGATTAAAAACTGTATTTGTACAACTTCTTCTCATAATAATGCCGCTGAAAAACAATTTCGTTATCCAGTAGAATATGGAGGACCAAAGCCAAAGACTACAACTTTTACAACAACAGGTAGTGCAAGTGCATATCTAACAAGCGAAAAAATAGGAATTAAAATAGAAAGTGCTACTGTTGGAACAGTTACAGATCTTGGAATTAAAGATGTATATCACATGGGAGCTGTAATGGCACCAGCTTGTGCAGATACCATTTTTAAACATTTGAAAGAAACAAAAAGAGATATACATTATTATGATTTGATTCTAAGTGGGGATTTGGGTATTTATGGTAAGGATATTTTAACAGATTATATGCAAATAGAATATGGCATTTCATTAAATAACTACAACGATACAGCAACGATGATATATGATACAAAAAATCAGCCTGTTTATGCAGGTGGAAGTGGGCCCGCTTGTGCACCACTTGTTACGTATAGTTATATTTTTAAAAAGATGAAGAAAAAAGAATTAAAGAGGGTGCTTTTAGTAGCAACAGGAGCACTAATGTCACCAACGATGGTAAATGAAAAATTAACGATTCCAAGTATTGCTCATGCAATTAGTTTGGAGGCGGTAGAATGATCTATATTAATGCATTTATTTTTGCTGGAATTGTTTGTTTAATAGGACAAATTATTTTAGATAACACCAAACTAACACCAGGACATGTTACAACAATTTTTGTTGTTTTAGGAGCCTTTTTAGATATTTTTAGTATTTATGATAAATTTGTTTTATGGGCTGGTGGAGGAGCTTTAGTTCCAATCACTAGCTTTGGGCATTTACTAATTCATGGAGCGTTAGAAAAAGCCCAGGATTTTGGACTAATTGGTCTTGCTATGGGAATGTTTGATTTAACCTCATCAGGAATTATTTCTGCTATTGTAATTTCCTTTTTCCTATCATTGATATTTAGTCCTAAAGATTAGAATGCTAGCATTCTTTTTTTTATAAGGAAAGTGTTATATTCCAATAACTACTGTTTTACGGATAATATATAAAATGACATAATTTATTTTACCTTTAATTTACTCCTTTATATTAAATTATTTTAAATTAAAATCTTATTCATTTAAAAAATATTATAAGTTTTGTTAATAATAAATTTTTATGATATTATAGGTATATCGAAAAGACAGG
>CATLBU010000034.1 GCA_949879835.1 uncultured Bacilli bacterium | reverse complement strand
TCCCAATCTTAGATACAATATCTTTAACATTAAAGATAAAAGGAACACTACCAGATACAGGAAATGTCGTAATAGATAAAAAAGGAGTAGCAAGTGGAAAGTTTTATTATGGAGACTATTTAGTTACATTAAATGGAGAAAAATACAATGTAGAAATTGTAACAAATGGTTCTACTGATTCATCTGAAGGAACAAATGAAAATTCGGGGGATATGGGAAAGACAGTTGTATTAAAATTTGATGGTTCACGGACCTTGACTTGTAATTCATCAAATCAAAAATTTACGAATTTAACAGTATCAAGTATATCAGATAATAGTGATCATCTTTTTTCAGTATCAGGTGGGACTATTACTATAAAGAAAGCAGGATATTATAGCTTATCTCAATATGCTTATGAAAATGGAAGTAATTGGCGAAATATGAATATATTATTGAATGGTGGTGTAATAACTGGACAAACTGTTCCCACAGGTACTGGAAGCCCTCAATTTAGTTCATCAATAGCTATTTATCTTAATGTTGATTCTAAAATAAATTTAGGGTATTGGTGTAATACAGCAAATACTATGTATTCTGCAACCCTATCTGCAACGTATTTTCATAGTTAATTTAAAAAATATATAGTATTTTTAATAATGTATTTTCCTTTAAAATACATTATTTTTTTGCAATCTTACCTCTTTTTTGTTATAATGAACTAGGTGATAGTATGGATGCAATCAACAGGATATACAATTATACGTTAGAAACGATTATGGAAGATCGTTTTACTAGGTACTCTAGAGCAATTATCCAAGAACGTGCCCTTCCAGATGTTCGTGATGGACTAAAACCCGTTCAAAGAAGAATATTATATGCGATGTATCGGGATCATAATACGTTTGATAAAGCATACAAAAAATCTGCCAAAGCCGTCGGAAATATTATGGGAAATTATCACCCTCATGGAGATTCTTCGATATACGATGCTATGGTCCGAATGAGTCAGTGGTGGAAACAGGAAACGCCTTATATTGATATGCATGGGAATAATGGATCGATTGATGGAGATGGCGCTGCTGCAATGCGTTATACAGAGGCAAGACTAGCCAAAATCAGTAATGAACTATTAAAAGATATTGATAAAAATACAGTAGATATGGTTTGGAACTTTGATGATACTGAAAAAGAGCCTGTGGTTTTACCCGCTAAATTTCCGAATTTATTAGTGAATGGATCAAGTGGAATTAGTGCTGGATATGCAACAAATATTCCAACTCATAATTTAGGGGAAATTGTTGATGCTACCATTAAAAGAATAGATAGTCCAAATTGTCGTTTGGATACAATATTAGAAATTGTAAAGGGCCCAGATTTTCCAACTGGGGCAATTGTCGAAGGAAAAAAAGGAATTATCGATGCCTTTACAACAGGTCGGGGTAAAGTAATTGTTAAATCAAAGATTGAATTTGTCAAAGAAAAAGGAAAAACCAAAATTGTAGTATCAGAAATTCCATTTGAAGTTAATAAAGCCAATTTAGTAAAAAAAATCGATGAAATTCGAATAGATAAAAAAATTGATGGGATCACCGAAGTTTTGGATGAATCCAATTTTGAAGATCCAACTAAAATTGATATTTTTCTAAAAAAGGATGCTGATCAGGAATTAGTATTGAACTATTTACTAAAAAATACAGAATTACAAATATCCTACAATTATAATATGGTTGCAATTGTAAATGGAAGACCAATGACAATTGGAATTTTAAAAATTTTGGATGAATATATTCATCACCAAAAAGATTTTATTAAAAGAAGAACCCGTTTTGATTTAGAAACAGCCCAAGCAAGGTTACATATTGTGGAAGGTTTAATTAAAGCACTATCTATTTTAGATGAAGTAATTAAAACCATTCGTGCATCAAAAAACAAAAGTGATGCAAAAAGCAACTTAATAAAAGAATATGATTTTACAGAACTTCAAGCAGAGGCAATTGTTATTTTACAACTTTATAAATTAACCAATACAGATGTAACAGAATTGTCCGCTGAAATGGAAAAATTAAAGAAAGAAATTTTCTTATATGAACAAATTCTAAATAATGAGGAAGCACTAAAAAGGGTAATGAAAAATGAACTAAAAGCAATAAAAACAGAATATGCGACTCCTCGTAAGACAGAAATAAAAGATGAAATTACAGAAATTAAAATTGATACGACTAAAATGATTCCAAAAGAAGATTGCATTGTAGTAGTAACTAATGAGGGATATATAAAAAGAGTATCCCTAAGAAGTTATGATGAAACAATAGAAACAACCTTAAAAGAAGGTGATTATCTTCTTGGCAAATATAAAATGAATACAATGGATACAATTTTAATGTTCACAGACTTAGGAAATTATTTATATGTTCCTGTTCATGAAATTCCAGACTTAAAATGGAAAGAACTCGGGAAACATATTAGTAATATTATTAATATTTCTTCTGAAGAAAGCATTTTATATAGTATACCAGTATATGATTTTGAAGAGAAAAAAAATATTACCCTATTTACTAAAAATGGAATGGTAAAAAGAACAAGCCTAAACGACTTCAAAGTTCAACGTTATTCTAAACCACTAACAGCAATCAAGTTGAAAAAAGATGATAGAGTTGTTAGTGTAACAGATAGTACATCCGATAAAGTATTTATTACAACGCATAATGGTTATGGACTTTGTTATCAGACAGAGGAAATTCCAATTACTGGAGTAAAGGGAAGTGGCGTAAAATCAATTAATCTAAAAAATGACTTTGTGGTAGCTGGTATGCTTTATAATGACGATATGGAATATTTAACTCTAATTACTAGTAAGAATACAGCGAAGAGAATTAAATTAACAGAATTTACTTTAACTGCTAGAGCAAGAAAAGGTGTACAGATCATAAGAGAGGTAAAAACAAATCCATATTATATTATAAAAGCCTTTATCATTCATTATAAAGAAATGATAGGAATTAAAACAAAAGACGAAATAGAATATCTAAAATTAACAGAATTTCCAATTTGCGATCGTTATGCAACAGGAAGTAATATTAAAAAAATGGATATTTTAGAAGCTTTTGAAATGAGAAAGTTACAAACAAAAGAAAAAGCAGAAGATAGAATAGAGAAAGAAAATATTTCTTTAGAAACAATTGATGAAAAAATCATGACAATTGATGATTTTCTGGATAATTTTGAAGATTCTAATGAGTAAGAAAGGAATGATTGTATGGCATTTTTATTCGATTTATTAAAAGTTTTAGGTGGATTAGTAATAGGAGCAATTATCGGGTTTTTAATTGCTAGAAATTATATGAAAAAATATATGAAAAAAAATCCTCCTATTAATGAACAAATGATTAAAGCGATGATGAGACAAATGGGAAGAACACCTAGTCAAAAACAAGTAAATCAAATGATGAAACAAATGAATAAATATATGGATTAATCTACTTTATAGTAGATTTTTTTGTTTAATATAAAGGAGGAAATCAATACGAAAGTGTACGTAAATTTACCACAAACACCAGAAGAAAAGAAAGAATTAGCAAAACGTGTAGCAGAGTTTCATGCAACACTTATGTTAGAAAAAATTAAAAAATTAAATATTAGTGATGCTTCGAAAGAAAAAGTTTTAAATTTAGTTTTAGATTATCTTCAAGAAGAAGCAAAAAAAGAATGTATATGATTAGCTTCATAATATATAAAAAATATTATATTTTTATTTTTAATTCTCTTGGACAAAATAAATTCTACGAAAAAAAACATATTCTTAATTGGGAGTGATTTTATGTTTTATAAAATACTAAAATATTTATTCAAAGATTTTTATATTTTTACGGCTGCATATTCTAATAACATATTCCCAGAACCTTTATCTAAAGAAGAGGAAGATGAATGCGTAAAAAAGGCGAAAGAAGGGGATCAAGAAGCTAGAAATAAATTGATTGAGCACAATTTAAGATTAGTGGCCCACATAGTAAAAAAATATGAGCATAAAAGGGATGACGCAGACGATCTAATTAGTATTGGAACAATTGGGTTAATTAAGGGGATTGATAGTTATTCCTATAAACATGGTACTAGAATTACAACCTATTGTGCCAGATGTATTGAAAATGAAATCTTAATGTATTTTCGAAGTGATAAAAAAAATAGTAAAAATATCAGTTTAAATGAACAAGTAGGGTTTGATAAGGACGGAAATGAAATTACATTCTTAGATATTTTAAAAACACCAAAACCTGATTTTGCTATGGATATTCATAATCGAAATAATATTGAATTATTACAGGAATATTTTACTGTGTTAAATGAAAGAGAAAAAGAAATCATTATTAGACGTTACGGATTAAATGATACAGAAGAAGCAACCCAAAAAGAAATTGCAAAGGAACTTGGTATTTCTAGGAGTTATGTATCACGGATAGAAAAAAGAGCTCTTACTAAAATGTTAAGAGAATTTATCAAGAATAAAAAACATACATTTTAATTGATCAAAAAAATAGAAAAAGAGAGAAAATATAAGGAAAATAAATTAGAAAATATTTATCTCTTTTTTGTTTATGAATTAAAAATGAAAAAAAGTGTTGACATTTTTAATTGTTATTAATATAATGTTAATAACAGGTGATGAAACCTGTTAAGATTTAACCTTGTGATAATAACAAATTATTAATATCAAAAAGGGAGGAATGAAATATGAAGGTTAAGGAGTTAAAACTATATAGGGGAATGTTAATCATAGTGGATATGGTAAACGGGTTTGTGAAAACAGGAGATTTAGCGGATCCAAAAATAGGTAAAATTGTACCAAGGCAGATTGAATTAATAAAAGAAGCAAAATCAAAAGGAAATCTAATTGTATTTATTAAAGATACACATATGGAAAATTCAACAGAACACAAAAGATTTGAAGGATTACTTCACTGTATAGAAGGAACAGGCGAAGAAGAAGTGATTGATGAACTAAAAATATTTGAAGAAAATGAAGATACAATCAGTATTGAAAAAAATTCAACTAGTTTTATGGAAGCATTAAAATTTAGAGAGTTAATAAAAGATAGTACCAATTTAAAAGAAGTGGATATTGTTGGATGTTGTACAGATATCTGTGTATTTATGGGGACAATGGGACTTGCAAACTATTTTGATGAATGGAATAGGGATGTAGCAATTAGAGTGCATACTGATGCTATTGCCACATTTAACGAAGAGAATAGACAAAATTATGTAGATGCAGCAAAGTTATTGATGGAACAACAAGGAGTACAACTAGTTAAAAAATTACATAAAGATACTAACAAAAATTTTTAAAATATGTTATTAACAAATTATTAAAAAGAAAGAGGAGAGATGAATTATGAATAATAAATCAATGATGACAGATTTTTATGAGTTAACAATGGCACAAACTTATTTTGATCAAGGAAAACAGAATGAAAAAGCATATTTTGATATCTTTTTCAGAAAAAATCCATTTAATGGGGGATATACAATGACTGGAGGATTAGAAGAAACAATAGAATATCTACAAAATTTTAAATTTGAAGAGGATGATATTGAATTCCTTCGTTCAACAGGAACGTTTAGTGAAGATTTTCTAGATTATTTAAAGGACTTAAGATTTACAGGAGATCTATATGCTATGCCAGATGGAACAGCCGCTTTTCCAAATGAAGCAGTGCTCACCGTTCGAGCAAATATCATCGAGGCACAAATTATAGAAACAGCACTTCTTGCTAATTTCAATCATGGAAGCTTAGTAACTACAAAGGCGAAAAGAGTAACTAGTGCGGCTGGAAAAATTCCTGTAATGGAATTTGGAGCACGACGTGCAAGGGGAATAGATTCTGCTATTGAAGCTAGTAAACATGCTTTTATTGGTGGATGCGTTGGAACAAGTAACACATATGCAGGAAAAAAATATGGAATTCCAGTTCTTGGAACGATGGCTCACTCCTATATTCAAGAAAGCGAATCGGAATATGAAGCCTTTCTATCATACGCTAAAAGCCACCCAGATAATTGTGTATTTCTAGTAGATACATTTGATACTTTAAAAAGTGGTATTCCAAATGCCATTCGTGTGAGTAAAGAATATTTAGAACCAAATGGTTATAAGTTAAAAGGAATTAGAATTGATTCAGGAGATTTGGTATATTTATCAAAAGCAGCCAAACAAATGCTAATAGATGAGGGATATCCAGACGCAACTATTTGTTTATCCAATGGATTAGATGAACATTCCATTACCGATCTATTAAATAAAGGTGCAGTTATTGATTCCATTGGAGCAGGCGATAATATTGCCGCTAGTAAAGAAAGAGTTGGCGGTGTTTATAAACTAGTTGCAGTAGAAAAAGATGGAGAAGTAATCCCAAAAATAAAAGTTAGTGGTGATGCTATCAAAACAACCAATCCAGGGGTTAAGAAAACTTATAGATTCTATGATCTTGATAGTGGAAAAGTTCTAGGAGATGTGATTGCTAGTACTAGTGAAACGATTCCAAAAGGGAAATATACTTTAGTATCTGATCAGGAACCTTGGAAGAAAACAGAAATAAATGATTATTTTGTGAGGGAATTACAAGAAACAATTTTCAAAAATGGAGAACTTGTATATCAACAACCTACATTAAAAGAAAAGCAAATTTATTGTGAAGAAGAATATCAAACTTTAACAGATGAAATTACAGATATTCATAATCTACATAACTATTATGTTAATCTATCAGAGAACATGAGAAGACTAAAAGAGTATATGTTATATGAAGCAATGAACAATGCGTCACAAACAGCTATGGAAAATATAGGCTATCAAAAGGTGAAAACAAAATGCGAAAAGAAAAAATAGGAGAATTAAATAGTTATCTTTCTGAATTAAAAATGATAAATAAGGAGGAATGTATTCATAATCAAAGTAATTAATCAGTTCCAAGAGGGGACTTTATCCAAGTAGAAAATTATTTATATGAGGTTGCTCATGATAAAAAATTATAAAATTAAAATTTGGATAAAGATGAAATCATTTGGTATTTTGAATGTACCACTAATGAAACTTTTGAATTAGTAGAGAAGGGATATATGTGTGATCTTCAACCAAAATATACTTTGGAAAAAGCAAAACAGATGATAAGAAGGAGATTGATAAAATGAAAAAATTTAATGCAGAGAAAGAAACCAAGAATATCATAAGATTTATTCAGCACTATTATAAAAAAAATAATCTAACAGGGGCTATTTTAGGTATTAGTGGAGGAAAAGATTCGGCTGTGGTAGCAGCCTTAATGACCAAAGCATTAGGAAAAGAAAATGTAATTGGTGTGACTCTACCATGTCATTCTAAATCAGAAGATAAAAATGATGCAAAATTAATTAGTGATTATTATCAATTTGAACTAAAGAATGTAGATCTTACAAATGTCTTTGACACATTTAAAGAAGAAATCGCTATTTTAGGTGATTTTAAAGACGAAGAATTTAAAAATAGTGATATTAATTTAAAACCAAGACTTAGAATGGCAACAGTATATTATTTGGCTGCTTTATATAGTGCTGTTAGGGGAAAAAATTATTTAGTTGCAGGAACCTCTAACAAATGCGAATTATATGTAGGATATTTTACCAAAGGAGGGGACTCTGTTCATGATATTGCACCAATTGCAGATTATACTGTAGAAGAAGTAATTAAAATAGGAGAGTACTTAAAAGTTCCAGGGAAAGTTTTATATAAGAAACCAAGTGATGGATTATCAAATCAAACAGATGAAGAAAAACTAGGAGTAAAATATAGTGAGATACAAGCTTATTTAGACAAAGATAAGAATCTTGATGTAAAAATAGCTCAGAGAATTGAAAAATTGCATCATAATAATTTACACAAATTCAACATTCCAACTTATAGAAGGAAAGAATCTATATGAAAATTGGGATATTTGGAGGGTGTTTTAATCCTCCTCATAATATGCATAAAGATATAGCACGAAATTTAATTGAACAAAAATATTTGGATAAGATTATTTATGTTCCAACCGGTAATTGTTATAAAAAGAAAGAGTTAATAACAGCAGAGGATCGATATCAAATGTTAAAAATTATGACTCATGATGATCCTAATCTTTTAGTGGATGATGTAGAGATGAAAAATGATCTTATTTATACATATCAAACATTAGATTATTTTAAAGAAAAGTTTAAAGGGGATGAGATATATTTTATATGTGGAAGTGATAATTTAAAGGAAATCACTACTTGGAAAAATTACCAATATATTTTAGCTCATTATCAATTATTAGTTATTAAAAGAGGAAATAATGATATTATTTCTAAATCTAAAAATGTTATAGAGGTAAATATACCATCTAGTAAAATATCATCTACAATGATTAGAAAGAAAATAAAAAATAATCAGGTGGGAAAATA
>CATLBU010000033.1 GCA_949879835.1 uncultured Bacilli bacterium | reverse complement strand
TTATTCTCTTTATTTATTTCTTTTAATTCGTTATAACCTATTTCTTTTAATTCAGAATTTCCATAATAGTAATTCATCATACATTCAATTTCATGTTTATTTAACATAATTTTCCTCACTTTCTTCAAAAGAATGTCTTATATTGGAAGTTGACATTTCTAAATTTTTATATTTTCCTAAAAATTTCATATAAGATATAGATTGCTTAAAAACATGAATATTTATATCTTCTAAACCAATGCTCTTAATAAAATCTCTCCATTCTCGTAATAATACGCAATCGTGAATATGCTTATTTTCAGAATTAACAAACAAGTATTCCAAATCGTTTTTCAAATTGTTGCTTTCAATAGAAACCTTTCTTCTTTCTAAAGAATCTGCAACTGCCTGTCTAATTTTATTTGGAATATTTTCATTTTCAATCAACTCTTCAGCAGATTTTAATTTAAAGTTTTGAATATCAATAGATCTGTATCCTAAGACAACAAGGTAAATTCTGGTTTTTTTATCAAAATCTTCAATATTTTGAATAGATTTTATTATTTTTAATATCTCGTTCATATCTGAAAATTTATATATTGGTATATGTATATTTCTATTTTGTTTCATATTGAATCTATCTCCTCTCTAATATTTTTCTTGATTTATTTGTTCGCCAACTAATACAATTTGAAATCCTTTTTTATTAGGATTACAAGTTATTAATGTTATATATCTTTTATCTTTTGGATAAGTCACATTTAATTTTCCCACTTTTTCTATTTCATAATTTGTAAAGATTTTATACTCATATTTAATACCATGAAAATAAATATATACTTTATCTCCTATTTTTACTTGATTAAGATGTTTAAAAAAGGCAATACGACTATTGCCTGAATGTGAATATATAATAAGATTGCCTTCAATGTTTGGATACTGACTACTTTTATCTATACTTACTGCATAATTAATTGATTTAAAATTATCTGTAGCTTCGACCATTCCAGTTTTTAAATTGATGATGGGAATTTCTAATATTGCTACATAATTTAAATTAGATGTTTTATTATCTTTTTTTACAGGTTCGACTTCAATAATTGTTTCTTCCTCTTGATTTTCCTTTATACTAGTAATTTCAATATATTTATCGATTTGTTTTTCAACTTCTTTGTCCTTTTTAAAATCAAAGATTTTTATAAATATAAAACTAAACAATGCAACAATAATTAGTGTTATACCTATCTTACGCATTCTTTTTCCTCTTCAAAGATATTCACAATACTTTGTTTACTTAATCTATCTAAAATAATGCTAGCTTGTAAGTTATCCTCTAATTCTGAAATTATCTCTTTTTGTTCCAACATATTAAGCAATTTATTTATTTTTAACTGAAATACATTGTTATCTATCATTTCTTGTTTTTCTATAAACCTGCTAAAAGATGTTTTTTTCATAATCCATTGTCCAAATTTTAATACTTTATTTTTTCTATAAACATTTCTACTATTTCTCAAATTGCTCGAAAAGATTTTATCGAAATCATCATCAATTTTTTTAAATTGAGATTCAACATTTCTATCAAAATTACTCTCCTCATTTTTCCTCATGTCTTCTACTGTGTAATAATTTGATGTTATCCTTTTTAAAACATTTTCTTTTCTTTCAATAGGCTTAGAATTTTTATATTTTGGAAAAATATCACTATAAAGATAAGTATCACGAAAAATAGGATTTGAAACTGTTGGAAATATGATAGTTTTATATTTTAAATTAATAATTTCATTTGCAGTTAAAAGTTCTCTTCCCATTAAAGATTCAGTTCTATTTGCTCCAACTTTAAACGGGTCAGTATTTTGACTAATAGAAGAAGTGGTAATTGTAGCACGACCGATTTTTTTACTAATTATTTCTGCACATTCGATACTGTTCGTTTTTAAGTAAGTTAGTGCAGCATTATCTTGAATTATTGAAGATGTTTCTTTTCCATACAGTTGATCTAACTGACTAAAACTTTGTATGAAAAATTGAAAACGCATTCGTCTGCTTCGAGCGACTGAAACTAGGGCTTCTATGGAATCCAAAGGCGGACAATTGGCAAATTCATCTAAAATCCATTCTATCGGTACAGGTAATGCTCCACCATTTTCAGGCTGATTTGCAAACTTGACTAAATCTTTATATAAAATACCGATAATAATTGTTACAAGTTGAAAATACGACCTGTCCTCATCTGGAACAATAATAAAAAGTGCTGTAGGTTTTTTCCCTAAACTAGAAAATTCAAACTCACTTACACTTGTTATATTTTCTACATTTAAGTCATCAAAGATATTTGTCTTTGAACCAAATACAGCAGTAACACTTTTGTAGGTATTTTCTGATGCCGAAAGTATTGATGTTAGGTAATCTTTTGATAAAGAACCATATTTTCTATTATTGACGTTCTTCTGCAAATAGTTTTGATTTTCTTTTATTAAAGAAGAGTTTTGAAATTTCTTAACACTAGAAATATTTATTTGTTCTTCTCTAATTTTTCCATCTTTAAAATCTTCTAAAAACAAACCAACAATACCAATAAAAAGGTTTTTACTAGAGGTAATCCAAAACGGATCTTTAGAATCTTTTTCAACAAATATTAAATCTGCCAAGGATATTGTTAGTCTATTCGCTTCAGCTTCATGTATAGAACTTTGATTTAAATTATCTTTTATTAATTGAATAATTTGTTTATCAGATAATGAACCTAAATATTGTTTAAGGCTTTTTTCTTTTTTCTCTTCTTTAAAATAAGCATTTCGAAAAAAATTTGAATCTTCTATTTTTGTAATTATAGAATCATTATTATCTCTTATAAATTCTTGAATTATATTTTCAAATTTAATTTTTTTATTTATCTCTTTTCGATAATTTTCTTCATCTAGATATTTATTAAATTCTATTTTTTTTGATTTAAACAAATAAGATATTAAAAATATGCTTTTTTTATGATTTTCACAATGAAGTTTCCATTCATCAATAATTGGTTGCATGATATTTATCTTTGTTGATTTTCTTGGATTTCTAAAATCAATTGTAATTACATCATAACCATTATCTTTAAATACTTCACTGGTTGCTCTAAATATTTCTCCCTTTGGGTCAGTAACAATTACAGAATGTTGTTTTTTAGCTTGAGCAAACATTAAACACTCTACAAGAACGACCGTTACACTTTTACCAGATCCTGTAGAACCGATAAGTAAATGGTGTGGACTTTTGTTATCAACATAAACTGAAGTAAACTTATCATTTTTCTTTTCAAACCAAATTGGAAAGCCACCCTCAACAATATTTTCTAAATCTTCTTTATCAAAAGTCTTTTTTATTTCTTTTAAATCTGCAAATTTACTGGAACCATGTTCATTTTTATTACTTACCTTTGTTTTTGATAACCTGGGTTGAATAAACAACAAAAAAACAATTAGAAGTAAAACTCCTATAAGGATGAAATAAAGAAATTCTGGCGTAGTAAAATGTGAATTAACTATATAACAAATCTCCCTCTGCTTTTACTTCTCTTACCTTTTCATATTTTTGAATTTCAATTTCATACTTTTCTATTGTTTCTCTACTTAATTTAGCTCTTTTTAAATATGCAGTTTTATAATCATAACTATATTTATCCAATCTTATATCAGAATTCGTATAAGTAAATCCCCTATTATTAACATTTATAATCCTTCCAACATTTGAGTTCAAATAATATAATCCCTTGTATTTTTCGTTCACAAACCCTTCAAATATTTTATAGTATTCTTCTATTGAATCCATACTTCCACCATTTCTTGGAAGTTCCCAAATATAACTTGTACTAATATTGTTTTCATCACAATAATCAAAAAAACGATATGCTCCATATTTCCAATTTTTATTATCACAAATTCTTAAATTTATTGAGCCTCCAATAATACCATAAAAAAGTTCTCGTTTCTTTTTTTCTAAATCAGGTTCACTTTTCATAAATTCCCAACTACTATAATATTTTGGATAAATATTATTGGATGAGCTTCTTAAAAAAATTTTATTATTTTTTTTATCTACTCTTATTCCTTTAGCAATTTCATAACTCATACAAATCCTCCGACTTTAAATTCGTTGTTTCATCTATAATATAGTTTTTGAAATAATCAAAATCATTTAATTTTTTATATTCACGAACTGATAATTTTCCATCCAAAAGCCAAGTAGCTGCTGTTTCTAAACTATTGCACACCTTTGTTTTACAACTACAAATAGTATCATCAATAGCAAAAAATCTTTCTTTATCTTGAAATATTATCAAATCATATTGACTATTACTTTTGCCATTCATCAAATCAAAGTTTTCTAACACATAATCTTTTGAAACTAAATGTATTTTTATATCGCTCTTATATTCTTCATTTTCTCTATTGTCATCAAATAAAGTTTGTAAACCACCATAAATAGTTATATTATCATTTCCATCAAATTCGATATAACTTTCTAAATGAAATTTTTTAATATCAAATTTTAATATTTGCAAGTTCTCTTCAGTATTTAAATGATATAATTCAAAACTATATTCATCATCTATCCACAACATACTACTATCGGTTTGGCATAATTCTTCAAAAATAGAATATGTAATATCACTTAGTTCTGATGTTTTAGGAAGTTCAAACCATTTCTCACCATCATTATAAATATCTTCAATAATTTCAATATCGGTTCGCTCTTCATTTCCATCATACCAATTACAACAATGAGCTGCTTTACCTAATATTCGATCATGAATCAAAAAATCAACGTATATATCATTTTCTCCCCACTTATTTAAAATTTCTACTTCATAATAATTTTTCCTTAAAACGTTTTGATTTTCATTTCCTTCTATTTTATTATTTTCTATTTTGTAGTTTTTATATCCCTGTGGATCATATTCTTGTATTTTATCAAAATTCACAAAATATGACTCTATTTTTACATTGCCAATTTTTTGTTTAAAATTGCATTCTCCTAATATTCCATATTGTTTTAGTATATTTTTAGTATAATCGTCTAAAAGTGGATTCAAAAAAACTGTATTTCCAAATTTTGAATTAATATATGGAATATCTTTAGTTGTTATATCATCACAAAAGCCTTCTTCTGATTCCAATCCTAAATATAATGTTTTGTTTGGATAAAATCTAAATTTCAAATAAACATCTATCTTATTTCCATCTGCATCATAATATGGTATAGTTTTTCTATCCATTTTTTCGTCTTCTTTCTTCATAATTGTTTATATATCCAATGTCATAACCTTGAAGTTCCAATAATAGTTCATAGTTTATATTTAAGACTTTACTAATGCGGAATAAATAAACTGCTTTAGGATTTTTTATTTTTCCACTTTCAATTCTTGATAAAGTAGAATTGCTAATACTGATTTTTGTTGCTAATTCATTTAAAGACAATCCTAAATTTTCACGTTTCATCTTAATTGTTTTACCTAACGTAATTCCATTTAAAAAAGAATCCTTATAAGATCCTTTTGATTTTGTTATCAACCTATAATAAAATTCCTATCTAAATAAGAATAGCTATAATATTTTTCTTTTAACATTCTATCACCTCTCTAAAATAGCTTTACCTTTTTCATCATTGCCAAACATTTCATAAAATTGTTTGGCAGCTTTGTTTTGCTCATACTCTATTCGATTTAGAGCATTTACAATATTTTTTTTATATACATAATCGTTTTGAAAATGGTTTCTAAGAATTCTTATTCTCATTTTCTTTATTACGACTTTATTTTTTAAATTCTCATTAGATTCTTTTTTATAATTGGATAATGCTAGTTCATTCAATAAATCTTCAATGGTTATATTTTCTTTTCCAATTTTATCCTTTAAATATTTATTTTTATACAAAGCATGGTTCACAATTGCATTTAAAACATAGTTATCGGTTCGCTCTAATTTGCTTTGAATTAATTGATTATCTAAAGCTGATTCAAATCCTATTTTTGATATATTATTATCGGTATCGATTTTTTTAAATATTTCATTTAACTCATCAATACTATTCATAATATTCTTTTTTTGTAAAAGCAATTTTGTATCTTTAAACAATTGATTTTTTATTTCCTTAGTCAAATTTCTAATTTCATCACCAATCTCGTTTTTAGGCAACGAATTATATTTAATATATTTTTTATCCGTACTCCTAACTTCATTTAATAAAAAACCAAGTTTTAAAATTTTTTCTTCAAGATCAATTTGTTTATAATTTTTTAAAATAAAATTTCTTTCTTTGGGGCTGAAATAACTTTGAAATTCTTCAAGTTCTTTATTTATTTTTATTAAAGCTGGCTTGTATAATTTTTCACGTTCTATTGCTATAGCTGTTTGTCTTTTAAAAAAATTTTGTTCATCCTCTGTAAATTCTAATCTTCTTTTATAAGATAATTCATTTTTAGAATTTAAATAACATTTTCTCTTCTCGATACAAGAAATATGAAAATGAAGATTATCGGTATCGCAATGAAGTGATACAACCCAATCAATATTTTTTTGCGGTTCTTGATATCCACATTTTTTTAAAAACATTGGCATAATTTTTGTTGTTACTTCTTTTTGCAATTTCTCAATTTCAATATTATCATTTATATAGTCATTGTTAAATGAAAGAACCATTTGATGCACATTAGAATTTATTAAATACCTTGCCCAAGTTTTTTGCATTCTTTTAGAATCTTCATCCGTAGCAAATTTCCCATTGGGAAGCATCATCATTTCTTCCCTTTTCATTTTCTTTTCTTTTGAAATTTCATCTGATTTTTTTGCACCAGTATAATAATCAAACATTGATATTTTTGCTTTTTCTTCATTTCTACTATAATCAAAAAAGCCACAAATATATTTCGTTAAATATTCCTGATATTGTTTTCTATCTTTACATTGAAAATATCGTTCCTTACCATTTTTATCTTTTCCATAGTAAACCCTATAATTATTATCCTTATTATTAACAGCATAGTTATGATTCGTTCTAAAAAAAATTTTAGGACTTTGATTCATTTATTCCCTCTAATAATTCAATTATATAATTATTTTGTTTTATAATTTGGAATAAAAAATCTTCAATATTTTTATCTTCTTGATATCTTATTAAACCTAATTCGAGTAATCTAATAATGGAAATATTATTTGTTTTTTGCTGACTTTCCTTTTTAAAAAGTTCAATTTTATCTAATAGTTCTTTTGGAATTCGGATAGTTGTTTTTATATTTTTTTCATATTCCATTTATTTTAATCCATAAAAATAACATACTTTTTTCTAATATTATCATAAGTTTCTTTTAACATTGCATCTTCTTTTTTATCCAAATTCATTGTAAATCCATGATTAGAAAATAGTTGTTCTAAAAGATTATTATTTAAACTTTCTAGCTTTAAAAGTCTTTCCATTTTTTTATCTAATTCTTTAAAAGATATAATTCTATCATTATTTTTTAGATAATATTCAATCATATTATTGATAGCAAAATTCTTAGATGAAATATTATTTTTCTTCATATACATTTCAAGCAATTGGTCCAAATCCGAACTGATTCTAAGAGTGAAATTCTTCACAAAAACCTCCAAATAATGAAATATACTATTCAACAGGATAAGATAATGCCACCATTTTTTAGATAGAATCCTTTATTTAAAAGGATATTATCATATAAAAATGATGGCAAAACCTATTTTTGCACTTGCAAAAATGAAGTCATTTCATGACTTTACTAACTTCAAAATCCCTTTTTTAGCTTTATTTCCAAATAATTATTATATTCAAAGATGACATCATTCATGATTCTTCTTAATTTCTAGTTCTTTTTCTGTTACCAATTGTTCTCTTTCAATCTGCATATATTTTTTATCTATTTCATCAAGGCTTCTAATATATTCTATATTAGCTTTTTCAACTTCTTCTATTACAACTTGAAGTTTATATTCTTTCTCTAATCTTTTTATCAAAGTAGTATCTCTTAAATCTTGAATTGTAGCATTTTTTGATATTTCATAAGTAACTGCATTAAATTTATTTCTTTCTGCATCATAATATAAAGTAATTTTTTTTGCTTTATTTTTATATTCAAGATTCGTAAATACGATTGAATTTATTTTTCCTGATTTCAAATATTCAATAGAAAAATTTATACCTCTTTTTACTTTTATATCTCCAATTTTTCGATCATATTTCTCTTTAGCTAAATTTTTTTCTGCTATTTTTTTGTTTACTATTTCTTCAGTATTTATTATATCTCCTCCAATCATTTATATCTCATAACTATTTTCTTTTTGTTCCAATTTCAAAAGTAGTTTCATGACTTCATCCGGTGTAATATTTATGCCTTTTAATTCTATCTCCATTTCTCCCTTCTTTATTTTAATTTCTTTTTTCGCATTTTGAAGTCGCGC
>CATLBU010000032.1 GCA_949879835.1 uncultured Bacilli bacterium | reverse complement strand
TTTCTTTTCTTCTTATTTTTTACCATTTTGTACCTCACTTGTAATATTATCTTTTTCATTTTCCTTTTTTATTAAATCATACACAATGATTGAATCAGAAATGGATACTGCCTCATCTGCCAATTTCGTATATTTTTGGATATAGTCCACACTAACAGTATCATCTGGATTTAGTAATTTTCCCTCTTCTTTACTTTGATTATAATACATTTTATTAGTTAACCAATTTCCATCAGGGAAAATTACAACATTCTCATCTACACTAAAGATATCATGTCCTAAAGCATATTTACTTTTAAAACCAAACATATTCGCAAGTGTTGGCATGATATCATACATTCCCATTACCTCTTTTGTTTCCTTAGCTTTGTTTTTTGCATCTTTAGACCAAATAATTAATGGGACCTTACGATTTAACTCATATTCATAATAATCAACTTCTTTATAGTTTGGATCATCTTTATCTAATATAGTATCTGTTTGTGGGTCATAATTATAAAAACGTCTAAATTCTGATTTTTTTAGTTTCGCGTCATGATCTCCATAGATTAAAACTACTGTATTATCTAAAACACCATTTTTATCTAAATCATTCATTAATTGTCCAATTGCTTCATCGGCATAATGAACGGATTTAAAATAACTACCCAATTTTGTTTCCTCCATATATGGAGCAGTTACTTCCTCTTCTTGTCCAGTTTCTGGGTTTTGTCTTTTATATTTTTTGGTTACTTCATAATCACTATGTTCTTCTATATCTGTAAATGGTGTATGATTCGTTAACATGATTAACGTTCCCATAAAATTTTTATTTTCATCACTAATTTTTTTTATTTTTTCACTAGCTTGTTTAAAGAATGACTTATCTGAAAGACCAAGACCAATCGTTTCATCAATTTTGAAATCACGGTTATAACAATAAAATTTATCATAACCTAAGGTTTTATGAGCATTTTCTCGGTTCCAGAATGCGCAATTATTTCCATGCATACTAAATGTATAATACCCTTGGTCCTTTAACAATCTTTGCAATGTCTCATATTCACGATCCCAGTAGCTTACAAAAACAGTTCCACTAGATGCAGGCATTAATGAAGAACTTAGCGTAAATTCGCTATCACTACTCGTTCCGACGCTTTCTTGAGCATAGAAATTCGAAAAATATAAACCTTCACTTGCTAGTTTCTTTAAATTAGGAGCAACTTCTTGTCCATTAAAACTAGTATTTAAGGTAAAATTTTGAATACTTTCTGCATGAATTAATAATAAATTTTTTCCCTTAAATATATCTGTATATTCATTGGTTTTTGCTTCTGTATCTCTATTTTCATAGTATTCTCTAAATTTTTTGGCATTTTTATCATACCCAAATAGTGGGTTTAATTGCGATTTTACTGTTGCGAGTAAATCGTTTACCTGATAAGTGTAGATACCAAAACGCATAACAATATATTCTCGATTCCATTGTTTGCTCAATCTACTAATATCTACGGAACTCATAGTAGATAATGATAAAATAATTAAAACAACTCCCGCTATTAAGGTATTGATTAGTCTTACTTTTCCAACTTCTACTTTTGATACTTGTTCATAATACTTTTTTCTTTTTAATTTGTTATGGACAAATATCATAGCAAGGATTTGCCATAAATAACAAAAATCTTTTATTTCCATTACATTTTGAACAACAGCATCTCCCACATCTACTACTTGAAGAGAAGTCTCTAATAAAGAAAAAGAGGCAAACGACAAATAATTTGTATAGTACATAGAATTGACAACACATAGGAGTACAAAAATACAGGACATAGATAAAAAGTATTTAAACTGGTGTTTTGGTTTTAAAAAATAGCCAAAAGCACCAATTATTAAAATAACTGCCAAATCGGCAATGATTGGTTTTATATCAAAATAATTTTTTATTGTTAAAAATCGAATTAAACATCCATTAACTACAGATGATAAAACAAATGTCATAAATAAAATATTTGTTCTTAAATACTCTCTTATCTTAGCTTTTATTTTTTGAATTAGCCCTTTAAAATCATATTCTTTTATTTTTTTCATTGTTTCACCTCGAAAAACTTTTACAACTCTATAAGTATAGCACTTATTTATGCTTTTATCAAATTAACGATAGATTTGATCGATATAGTCTAACAATTTCAAAAATAAATTTATATAACTTTTTTCTAACCCTTTATTAGATAATTTTCGAATATCAATTCTCTTTTTTCTAATTGGTTGATTACTAAAGAATACAGTATCAATCGACTCCTTCATGGTTGTTGTAATTGGAAGATCAGCAATAATTGATTCTATATCTTCATTGATAATTCTAGCTGCATCGATTTCAATATTATTTCCTTTACAATTAATAGATACTTGTCCTACTGTTGGAATATTTTCTATTTCAATAATAAAATCATTTTCTTCTGCATATTGTTTCACACCAATTCGTTGATCGTTGAAGTAAGCAAATACTTCATTTGCCTGTTTTGTATTTCTAAAGACCAATTTATAATTTCGTCTATCTGGTATAATACCTGACTTTCCTTCTATTGGACGAATAATTAAAGTATAATTATTTGGTAAATAGTTATATTCAATAGCTGTGATAATATAATTTCCTATTTTATAGGCCTCAGTAATTCCATCATCTTCATATAATCGAAATTGATTGCTTTTTCCTGGAAAAATTTGTATTTCTAAGTTTTTAGGGACCTCCGTTGAATTTAAGATTTTATCATTACTAAATGGGATAATTGCCCCTGCCTTTGCGAATACTGGATAGTCTTCATCTCGAAAGAATGATAAGTGATTTCTTCCTCCAACAAATTTTTTTCCAATTATTAAATCATACCAAATTCCCTCTGGTAAATAAAATTTATGAATAACACGGTTAATTAAGTGTTCTTTTTTTGTTGTAATTGGGCAAATAAATAATTCAGAGCCAAAAGAATACTCTGTACGATAATTTAAATCATCATACATTTTTGGTTCTGTATAATAAACAGGAAGTACTAATGGGGCTCCATATTTTGAATACTTATATGCTTCTGAATATAAGTATGGAATTAAGCGATGTCTTAAATTTAAATAATTTTTGGTAATATGATAAGTCTTGGTTCCCCATTTCCAGGGTTCTCTTCGATAATACTTTCCTCCTGCTGCTCCAAACTTTAAAATAGGACTAAAAGTTCCTAATTGAACGAATCTAGTATATAATTCACTATCTTCTGTTCCCAAATGATATCCACCAATATCATGAGCAATATAACTAATTCCTAGGTTGGCAGCACTACCATTATAATAAGGAATTATTTTTAAGGTATTCCAACTAACAAAGGTCTTTCCGGAATACAATATTGGGTAACGATGAGGAGCAATTTTGGGATTGCGAGATAAAACCATTGGTCTTTTAGATTGTAGATAATTATGATCCATTGTATGATAATGATCTAAGATAAATAGTTGTTGGATTTCTTTTTTATCTTCTATCTCAGGATAAAAGAAGTCTATTCCTTGTTGTTCTAAAGGATGAATAATGATTTTTAAATAAGCATCTATCGTTTTAGAATCTAATGTATTAAACGGAATATTTCCAGTCGGATCTGGTTGAATGTATTTGGCTAGTATATTAAAGTATTGTTCCTCTGCAGAAAATCCATTTAGTGGATTTACACTAAGTCCTACTCGAATATTTTGACTATGAATTTTTGAAAGGATTTCTTGAGGATTTGGAAAATACTTATGGTTCCAAGTAAATCCATTCATATGATTAGGATTCATATTCCAATTCTTATTAAACATAAAGATAGAAATTGGTATCGAATTTATTTTGAATTGTTCTAGTAAATTCATAATTTCTTGTTCAGAATAAATTTTATCTTTACTCCACCAATTTCCTAGGGCATATCTTGGAATTAATGCAGGGGATCCAGTCAGCATAAAATAATCTTTTAGGCATAAAGCAAAATCTTTTAAATACATAAATAAATATATATCTCTACTATCAGGAGTTCTTGTTTCTAAATTCCCTCTTTCAGTAAAAACCAGGCTTTGAGAATCATCGATGGAAGAAAAGCCATCTACTGAATATAAACCTTTGGCTAATCTTGGTTCTCCTTTTTGATTATCTAATGAAAATATTGGTGCGCCATAATTTCTAATTTCTGGGTGTTTATAATACCAAAAGCGATCTGTATTTAATAAGTTTACCTTTAAATTAGCAGTAGAATTCATTTTTGTACCCAAAAAATCTTTGTTTTTCATATATGTTAACTCGAAATATTTGGTTTTAATCTTTAAAATACGTTTACTTTCCTGTTTTTCATAATGAACAGGTTTCATATTACGATACCAAATACGTTCTGTTGGTCGGTCTTCAAATACACCATCTCTATTGTACTCCATGCGGATAACTCGTTCACTTAAAATTGTAAAACGGTAAGTCTCTCCTTGGATAATATTTTCTTGATTTGCTTTTGCCTTATTATAATCAAAATTAAATTGATCCCCTAGATTATACATAATTTCACCCCTTATAATTCTTCTATTTTCATGAAGTTTGTGTGTTTTACTTCACTAAATGGATAACCTCCTGTAATAATTATTTTTCCTTTTTCTTCTTTTAATATTTTTTTGGCAATTTCTTTAGAACGAATCATAATTTCGTCAAATGATTTTAATTCATCGATTAATACTGGATATATGCCATAATACATATTCAATTCTTTAACAGTATCAATATCTGGACTAAGTGCTATAATAATGGCTTTTGGATGAAAGCGACTAATTTTTTTAGCAGTGTGACCCGTTATTGTGGGTGTCACAATAAATGCACATTTTAAACGACTACTACAATCTACTACACTATAAGCAATAGAACCTGTAATATCTTGTTTTTCGGTTCGCATTGTTTTGTCTAAAAAATCATAATAGTCTATATCTTGTTCTGCTGATTCTACGATTTTACTCATCGTTCTTAATGTATCAATTGGATATTTTCCAATAGTTGTCTCGCCAGATAACATAACGACGTCTACGCCTTCTATAACAGCATTCGCAACATCAGAAACTTCTGCTCTTGTTGGTCTTGATGCATTTTCCATCGTCGACATCATTTCAGTTGCTACAATACTAACTTTTCCAGCTGTATGACATTTATTAATAATAATCTTTTGAATTCCGGGAATTCTTTCCATTGGAATTTCTGCTCCCAAGTCCCCTCTTGCAATCATAATTCCATCACTAATTTTTAATATATCATCAATGTCTTCAAAAGATTGTTCATTTTCGATTTTAGGAATAATGGCAATATGATCATTATCTTGTTCAATTAAAATGTCATTAATTCGAATCACATCTTCATAACTAGACACAAAGGATAAAGCTAAAAAATCAACATTTAATTTACATGCCAAGCGAATGTCTTCTTTATCTTTTTCACTTAAAAAAGGAATATTTAATTTCGTATTTAATACATTGACACTTTTATTGTCAAAAACTTCCCCTTCTTTTTTGACTTCGCAGAGTAAATTATCATAATCTTTATCTAATACTTCTAATTCTACAAGTCCATCATTTAAATGAATGATAGAGCCAATTTTTACTTCTTCTACAAAATGTTCATAACTAACACTTAATTTGGTATGATCTCCCACCATCTTTTGGTTATATAATCTAATCTTATCTCCCTGATGAAGAAAGGCCTTTCCTTTTGAAAATTTTCCTACTGTTATATTTGGTCCTTTCAAATCTAACATAACAGAAACATTCGTATCCAGTTTTTCATTAATTTTATTAATTTTTTTAACAATATCTTTACAAAAATCATGTGTTGCATGTGCCATATTAATTCTGGCAATATCCATCCCACTTAATATCATTTTTTCTAAAATATCTTCTTTTTTACTAGCCGGCCCTATTGTTGCGATTATTTTAGTCTTTTTCATAGTATCACCTATCTTATATTATAACAATTTTTTTGACAAATAAAAAGTGAATTTTATGAAATTTTAAAAGATTTGTATTCATTCACTATTTTTATCTATTTCATATCACAGAAAATAAAAAGAAATGACATATTCACCATTCCTTTACTGATATAAAATCATTGCAGAAAAGCAATAAATTTGTTCTTCTGAAAAAACCCCAACTGAGACTTGATATTTAATATCAATAAGTTCGATACCACTTGATAAAAATTCATTAATAGCGGCTTCCAAATCCTTTTCATGGGCCTCATCTAGTATTTTTACTTTCATTGAATCACCTATTTTTATTATAGCTTATATATATGTCTAGGATTGTCTAATTTTTTTGTTAAAAATATTCTTTATTTTCTTTAAAAAGTATTGAAATTGATTGGTTCTAAAAAATAATAGAATAAATAAAACATTCACAAAAATGAAGACTGTTATAGCAATCAATATCCATACCATTAAATTTGTTATAGTAATAAGGGATACTATATATTCCATCATAAAAGCAAGAACTACAAATATGGCAAAATATTTGATGTAATCGAAATAGTATTTTTTAGAAGAAGACTCAAATCCATATTTATGGATAATATAGGGATCTAACCAAGCGGTTGTTAATAATCTACTAATTAGTGTTCCTAAAAGAACCCCTTCAATTCCAATAAATTGTACTAGAATAATAGAAGTTATAATATTGATAATGATCATTATAATAGGGCGATATTTTGCTTTCCAAAAAAGTCCATAAGCATTTCGAAAAGAATTGGTTACACTCTGCATACCTAGCACATAAAAATTAATAACTAAAAGAATAACAATACTAAAATTCATTACATATTTTTTACCAATCCAAATTTGGATAAAAGGATTAATTAGTACCATAAGACAAATACTAAATAAAGCATATAACCAGAAATTAGCAAAGTTTAAATAATCAAATACTTCTTTGCTTCTTTTTTTACTAGTTGTTACTACTAAATTTCCAATACTAGATGTAATGGCATTAAATACTTGATTTAATAAATTTGTAATAGAATTGATGATTAAAACATAATTAGAATAAAATCCTACTATAATTAGTCCAATAAATTTGGAAATAATAATGTTATCTGTTCCATTTGTAATTACTGTTCCTATCTTATAAATGAACAAGGAAGATACATTTTTTTTAATATCATCTACATCTTTTTTTTCAAGTTTACCAAATGTCTTATCTTGAATATATGGATATAACACGTTTGCTTTATGGGATATATATATATTTTGAATAACAACTAAAATAATACTAGATAATAAAAACAATACATAGTCTTTGGTTAGTACAAGCAAAATAATTTGGATGATTGATAATAATGTAGAAAAGGAAAAAATAATTCTCGATGTGATATATCCTTTTTGATCAGAATCAATTAGAAATTTTTTATATACGAAGAAATAACTAGAGGCAGAATGAATGACAAATAACATGTAAATTAAGTTCAAATTTGGTATATTTTTAGGGATATCTTTAATAATATAAGGTAAAAAGGGAGTTAATGATAATCCGATAAATAATACAACAATTCCTATAATTGTATAAATTTTTTTGTAAAAATTCATCAAAATTTTTATTTTATGTTCATCTTTTTCAGCTAAAGGTTTATATAAACTATAAGGAATGGCAATTCCAATCCCCAAATCTGCAAGTGATAACATAGTAATGATGTTAGTAAATAACCCATTTACTCCTAAATATTCATCACTTAACATTTTTATAAAGACGGTTTTTACTACAAAGTTTAAAACAACTGTTAATATTTGTGTAATGATAGACATAGCTGAATTAATAATGGAGTTTTCTGTTCTACTTCTTTGTTTCATCTAATCACTTTCCTAACTTTATCCATTATACCGAAAAATAAATATAATGTACAGTTTTGATAAATGTTATTTAGTACTGTTTTTTTTAGAAACTAAAAACAAATAAGTAATATACCTACTTGTTTTATTTATTTTATAATTGTTTTATTCTCTTTAATGTTAATCCACTAAATCCAATTACTAAGAAAGCTACAATGAAAATCATTTTAGAATCTCCAGTGTTAGGATTTTTTTCGACTTTTTTAACTTCCTTCTGAACTGTTGTCTGTGTATTATTAGACACAGTTTCTTTCTTTTCTGTTGTACATGTTTTTGAAACAGTAACAAAAACATCCTTTGTTAGATCCATTTGAAACAATTTTGGAACTTGCCCGCGACTAACTCCTATCCCATCTTCAATCAGATATTCTTTTGAATCTATAATTATATTCGGATTATCTAATATTAATTTCTTCGTAAATTCTTCATCTTGTAAATTCCAACAAGAAGTATCATATTGTTGTAAATCAGCTACTATTTGATACGCTAATGTTGCTATCCATATAGCATCTACCGTTGCCTGTGAAGATTGATCTTGTGTAGTAATTTCTTGGTTATTTTCATATTTTAAAATTCCATTTTCGTATGAAAATACAGTTGTAAAATCTTTATTTGCATATGAATAAGCAATTGAAATTTGATTGGTTGTATTGGTAATATTAACTGTTCCTCCATTTGATCTAAAGTTTTTTGTCATATCTGAATTTTCTAATGCTTGAACAAGTTTATTGATTGTTATCTCCTCTGCATGGATATTTTGAATTCCAAAAAAACTTATTCCTATTAACAATAACCCCACTACTTTCT
>CATLBU010000031.1 GCA_949879835.1 uncultured Bacilli bacterium | reverse complement strand
CACCTGTAACAGATACTTTTAACTTAATAAGAAAATAAATAAGTTAAAAGTATATCTAAAAATATTAAAAATAATAAATATATAATAAAAATAAGAAATAAGTGTTACAGTGTTACATATTTTTAAAATTATCATTATTAGATAAACCTTGAAGCATCGTGATTGCTGCTTGTTTACCATCATCATTCAAAGTCAAATATGTGGATAACAAATCAAAGGCATCTTTTCCATAAATACTTTGCACTTGTTCACATATTTCAATTTCTTTATGCAATGTGTTATAATCAACTTCCATAGAAACATCATGACCCATCAACCAAGCAACATTAACATCAAGAGCAGTGGCAAGTTTGAATAATGCATCTTGTTTTGCATCATATAAACCATTCATATATTGACTAATTCTTGATTTAGATACACCAGATTTATTTGCTAAATCAATTGGTTTCATATTTCTTATTGTCATTGCACGATTTAATCGTTCAGTAAATTTACTCATTCACTTAAAAACCTCTCTTTCTTAAAATATCTTTACATATCTAATTATAAACGAAAAGTTAAGGAAATTCAACCTTTCTTTAAAAAAGTTAAAGAAATTTTTTAAAAACTATTGACTTGAAAAGTTTAGTATGTTAAACTTTGATTACAAGGTTAGAGAAACTAAACTTGAAAATAGTATCAAGGAAGGTGAAAATATGAAAGATAACAAAACAATTTTCGATTACGATAAGTTAAGAGGAAGAATAAAGGAATACTTTAAAACAGAAGGTAAGTTTTCAGAAAAACTTGGTATTTCAAGTGTTCAGTTATCTAATTTACTTAACAACAAAGCAACATGGGATCAACTCTTAATCAATAAAGCATGTATGTTGCTTGAAATATTATCAATTGAAATACCAGTATATTTTTTTACAGAAAAAGTTTAAGAACTTAAACTGAAATTAGAGGTGATATAAATGACATTTTCAGAAAAATTAAAACTTGCAATGACAGAAAGAAATATTAAACCAGTAGAACTTGCTTTTAAAATCGGAAAAAATAAATCTTCAGTTAGTCAATATTTATCAGGAATTAATATTCCAAAAGATTCAACGAAAGAAAAAATTTGTGAAGTTTTGGATGTTCCACTAGAATATTTCAATGAAGAAATTGAAGGTGAATCTAAAGATACATTTTTATATAATGTACCAATTAAGGAAGCAGCAAGGTTATTACATAAATCTGAACAATTTGTTAGAGTATCACTTCAACAAGGAACTGCACCATTTGGGTTTGCTACTAAAAAAGAAGGAAAAGAAAAATATTCATATCATATAAGTCCTAAAAAACTTTATGAGTATGTAGATCAAATATAAGTGAGGTTATGATTATGGAACTATTTAAACATCAAATTGAAGCACTTGAAAAAACCAAAGAATTTAATAGATGTGCTTACTATTTGGATATGGGTTTAGGAAAAACATTCATAGGTTCTGAAAAGATGATTGATTTTGGAACAAGTGGAAATTTAGTTATTTGTCAAAAATCAAAGATTAATGATTGGATAAATCATTTCAAAGAAAATTATGAAGATAAACTAATCCTACAAATTTATGACTTAACAGACAAAAAACAATTAGAAAGATTTGTAAATGATGTTAAAGAAGCATATGAACCAAATGTTATTTATGATGATTGGACAGAACAAAGTTATTCAGAACCATCACTTGATCCTTGTACTTATATAGGAATTATAAATTATGATTTAGTGTTTAGAAGAAAAGAATTATTAAACTTAAGAAATTTCACTTTGTTACTTGATGAAAGTTCATTAATTCAAAATGATAAAGCAAAAAGAAGTAAATTCATTTTAAAATTAAATGCTGAAAATGTAATTTTACTTTCAGGAACACCATCAAGTGGTAAATATGAAAACCTATGGACACAAATTCATTTACTTGGATGGGATATTAAAAAGGAAGTTTATAACAAGCAGTATATCAATTGGGAAAGATTAGATGTTGGTGGTGTTCCAATATGGATTGTAAACAAAGATGAACCATACAAAAATGTTGAAAGATTAAAAGAAAAATTAAGACAACATGGTGCAATCTTTAAAAAAACAGAAGAATGTTTTGATTTACCTGAACAAGTAGAAATACCAATTTATATAAAACCACCAAAAGAATATAAAACATTTAAAGACAATGGAATTGTAACAATTGAAGATGATGAATTAGTTGGAAATACAAGTTTAACAAAATTATTATATGCAAGACAAATTTGTAGTCAATACAATAAAAACAAATTAGATGCTTTTGAAGACTTACTTGAAAGTACAAATGATAGATTAATTATATTTTATAATTTCATTCAAGAAAAAGAAAAGTTAAAAGAAATTATTGAAAAACATGAAAGACCAATTTCAGAAGTAAATGGTCAGATTAAAGATTTAAAAAACTATGAAGAACAAGACAATTCAGTTACTCTTATTCAATATCAATCAGGAAGTATGGGATTAAACTTACAAAAATCAAATAAAATAATATATTTCAGTTTAACCCAAAGTTCAGATTTGTATGAACAAAGTAAAAAAAGAATACACAGAATTGGTCAAAATCAAACATGTTTCTATTATCTTCTATTATGCAAAAATTCAATAGAAGATAAAGGAATATTACCAAGATTAATGATGAGAAAGGATTTTGATGATGAATTATTCAGAGAAGAAATATGGTAGAAATATTATTTCACAAAGAACACTACCTGAAAGAAAAAAGAAAAAAATTGTGAAATTAAAGGTTAAGACATTGTGCATTCTTCTAATTATATTCTTAATTTTAGGAATTGTAATTGGAAGTGCAATTACACATATACAACATAGATTAGAAAATGTGCAATGTGTTAATACATTGAAAGGGGGTGATTAAGATGGATGAACTTTTAGAAGAACTTCATAATTTAGATATTCAAAAAAAATCTATTGATGAAAGGGTATCTAAAATTAAGGAAACACTTGAAAAAGACTATTTAACAACTGAAGGTTATAAAAATGACATTGTAACAGTTAGTTATACAAGTGCAAGTGAAACAACATCTATTGATTTAAAACAACTAGAAGAAAAAGAACCTGAATTATTTAATGATCTAGTTAAAGATTATAAGAAGGTTACAAAAAGAAAAGCATCATACAGTTATAGGTTTAAGTAAAAAGAGGTGGATTATGAAGAAAATATGGAAAATTGACAGAAAAGTATGGGATTGGATAGAAGACAATCTTAATAGTTTAAATTTATTTGATTTAGTTTTAAAAGATAATGATTTTGAAAATGTTTATTTATGTTGGAAAGGAACTAATGATTTGTTTGCAACCATTTATGTGTCAGTAGTAAAAGAAATCATTAATAAAGGTTATTGATTATGGCACAAGAAAAGGATTTTGAAAATAAAGTAAAAAAGTTTCTTAAAGATGAAGGTTGTTATTTTATCAAATATTGGGGTGGTGCTGCTTATACACAAAAAGGTATTCCTGATTTACTAATATGTTGTGCTGGTTTCTTTTTAGGAATTGAACTTAAAAGTGAAAAAGGAAAACCATCTGAATTACAACTTTGGAATATAGAAAAAATCAAACAAGCAGGTGGATATGCACAAGTATTATATCCTGATCAATTTGAAGATTTTAAAGCAACTATTAAATTCTTAAAAGAATATGGTGTTACACCAAACGATAATCGAAAAGGTAGGTGATAGATGTGGAAATTTCACATTCAAGAATTGAATGTTTTGAAGGATGTCCGTTTAAATATAAATTAAAGTATTTGGATAAGTTAAAAACTTTAAAGAATACAGATGATGCTAATAATCCTTTATATTTAGGAACTGCACTTCATACAGGCATAGAAAAAGATGTAGAAACTGCAATTAAAGAATATTATTCACAATATCCAATAATTACTGATGACCACATCAATGAAGCAATTAAGTTAAGATATTTAATTCCAAAAGCAAAAGAAATGTTACCACCTGGTGATTATGAAGTACCAATCAAAACTGAAGACTTTATTGGTTACATAGATTTATTATCACCAAATGAAGATGGAACATACGATTTATGGGATTTTAAATATTCAAATAATGCTTATCATTATAAGGATTCACCACAACTACATCTTTATAAATATTTTAAAGAAAAAGAAACATTAAATCAAATTAAAATTAAAAATCTACATTATTTACTTGTACCTAAAATCAACATTAAGTTGAAAAAGACTGAAACACTTGATGAATTCAGGGATAGATTACAAGAGGAATTGTCTAAATCTAGTATAAAAATATTAGATGTTGAATACAACCCTGATTATGTTATTAATTTTACACTAAATATCAAGAAAAGTATAGAGTGTGAAGAATTTAATAAAAATGAAACCTACCTATGTGGTTGGTGTGAATATGAAAAATACTGTAAGGAAGGAATTGATTATATGTTATTACCAGTAAATGAAAGAAGAAATATTGAAAAAATAGATAAAAGGACAATATGGGTGTATGGAAAACCATTCAGTGGAAAAACAACCTTTGCAAATAAGTTTCCTGATCCATTAATGCTTAATACAGATGGGAATATAAAGTTTGTTGATGCACCTTATATTCCAATTAAAGATGAAGTAAAAGTTGAAGGAAGAATGACAAAAAGAACATTTGCATGGCAAAAGTTTAAAGATGTTATTGCTGAATTAGAAAAGAAAGACAATACATTTAAAACTATTGTTGTTGACTTAATTGAAGATACATATGAGTATTGCAGACTTTATATGTATGACCAAATGGGAATTACACATGAAAGTGATGATTCATTTAGGGCATGGGATAAAGTTAGAACAGAATTTTTATCAACATTAAAAAGACTTATGAATTTGGATTATGAAAACATTATCTTAATATCACATGAAGATGCATCTAAAGATTTAACAAAAAGAGGTGGTGACAAGATAACTTCAATTAAACCAAATATTCAAGAGAAAGCAGCAAATAAAATTGCAGGTATGGTTGATATTGTTGCAAGAATTGTTGCTGAAGATAATAAAAGAATCTTATCATTCAAATCTGATGAAGTTGTATTTGGTGGTGGAAGATTAACAACAAATGTTAGTGAAATTGATTTGAATTATGATGAATTTATTGAAGTATATGATGAAGCAAATAAAAATATTTCAAATAGTTCTACTTCAGAAGTAAAAACAACAAGTAGAAGAAAATCATCAAGAACTGAAGAAAAAGTTGAAGAACAACCAAAAGAAGATGCAACTGAAAGTGATTCAGAATATCTTGAAGAAACAGATAACTATGGAAATAGAGTTTTAACACCTATTGAAAATAATGAAGAGAAAATTGTTGAAGAAGTTAAAGAATCTGAACCAGTAGAAGAAACTACTGAAGAAAAACCTAAAAGGGTAAGAAAAAGAAGAACTGAATAATAAAGAAAGAAGGAATTAATCATGGAAAAGAAAAATTTATTTGAAAAATGGGATAAAGAAATTGACACAGAAAATTTACAAAAAGATGTTGCTGAAGCAGCAGAAAATGGTGGACAAGCCACTTTTAAAGAAGTACCTGAAGGTGAATATGAAGTTGAAGTTAATCAAATGGAATTAAAGTCATCAAAGAATGGTGATCCTATGGTTTCAATTTGGTTCAAGATTATAAATGGTGAATATAAAAATTCAATATTATTTATGAATCAAGTAGTTACACAAGGTTTTCAAATTCATATTGTAAATGAATTATTAAGAAGTTTAGTAGGTGAAATGGAAAAACCAATTGATATTGATTTCAAAAATTATAAACAATATTCAGAATTGTTAATGGATGTATTTGAAGAAATAACAGGAAATTTTGAATATGCACTTTCTTATAAAGACAATAGCAAAGGATTTAAAACTTTTAAAGTTGAAGAGGTTTTTGTTTTAGAAGACTAATTAAAAAGTATTTATGAAAGGATGTGAATTAAATGTTATTTTATGACTTTGAGGTTTTCAAAGAAGACTGGTTGGTTGTAATAATTGATATGAAAAATAAAAAAGAACATGTTGTTATTAATAACCAGGAAGAATTAGAAAAGATTTATCAAGATAACATTAATGAAATATGGGTTGGTTTCAATTCAAGACATTATGATCAATACATTTTAAAAGGCATCCTTTGTGGATTTAATCCAAAAAGAATAAATGACTTTATAATCTTAAAAGGAAATCCTGGATGGAAGTTTAGTTCTTTATTTAGAAATATATCTTTGAATAATTATGATGTAATGATGAGTATAGATCGTGGTTTAAAATCTTTTGAAGGTTTTATGGGTAATGATATTAAAGAATCAAGTGTTCCATTTGATATTGATAGAAAACTTACTGATAAAGAACTTGAAGAAACAGTTAAATATTGCAGACATGATGTTGAACAAACTATTGAAGTGTTTCTTCAAAGAAAAAGTGATTTTGAAGCACATTTAGGTTTAGTAAAAATAGCATGTGAAGGTAAACCACTTAATATGTCATTAATATCTAAAACTAAAGCACAACTATCTGCAACTATTCTTGAAGCAAACAAAAGGGAATACAATGATGAATTTGAAATTGATTTCCCTTCTACTTTAAGAATAGAAAAATACACAGAAGTGGTTGATTGGTATAAGAATGAAGAAAATAGATGTTATGAAAAAGATGGCAAAAAGAATCAATTAGATATTATGGTTGCAGGTGTTCCACATCAATTTGGATGGGGTGGTGTGCATGGTGCAATACCACAATATTCAGGTGAAGGATATTTTCTAAATATGGATGTTGCATCCCTATATCCTTCATTGATGATTCAATACAACTTACATAGCAGAAGTATGAAAGATCCAAAAAAATATGAAGAAATATATCATACAAGATTAAAGTATAAAAAAGAGAAGAATCCACTACAAGCACCATTAAAATTAGTATTAAATTCAACATATGGGGTTATGAAAGATAAAAATAATGGGTTATATGATCCACTGCAAGCAAATAGGGTTTGTGTATATGGACAATTACTTTTATTAGATTTAATTGAAAAACTTGAACCACATTGTCAAATAATTCAATCTAATACAGATGGTATTCTTGTAAAAATGAATAATTATGAAGATTATGAAATGATAGATGACATTGCTTATGAGTGGGAACAAAGAACACATTTAAATTTGGAATTTGATGAATATAGAAAAGTATTCCAAAAAGATGTTAATAATTACATTATTGTAGATGCAGATGGTAAGTACAAGTCAAAAGGTGCTTATGTTAAAAAACTTAATAATCTTGATTATGACTTACCAATAATCAATAAAGCATTGGTGGATTATATGGTTAATAATATTCCAGTTGAAGAAACAATTAATAATTGTAATGATTTAAAAGAATTTCAATTGGTTACAAAAATATCTAATAAATATAAATATATACTTCATGGTGAACAAAAAGTTAAAGAAAAATGTATTAGGATTTTTGCATCAAAATACATAGATGATCCAGGTGTCACAAAAGTTAGTGAAAGAACAGGTAAACCTGCAAAAATATCTAATTCACCTGAACATTGCTTTATTTACAATGAAGAAGTCAATGATGTTAAAGTACCCAATAAATTAGATAAAACTTGGTATATTAACCTAGCAACTAAAAGATTAAATGATTTTGGGGTGATATAATGGATGAATTTTTTAAAGGATATGTGAAAACCAAAGATAAAAAGTGTATGGAAAAGTTTAAAAATAGAAATGATTTTAAATCTTATGAAGAAGTAAAAGATTTACCTGAATTTGCAGGTATTCTTGCAGACAATACTATTTTAGTTGATATTGATGATAGTGAACAAGCAGAAGTATTAATGAATATTGTTGAAGATTTTCAATTAAATTGTAGAGTTTACAAAACAACTAGAGGGAAACACTTTTTATTTAGAAATACTAATATTGATAAATGTTATACTCATTGCAATTTAGCATGTGGGATAACTGCCGATATTAAAGTTGGATGTAAAAATTCATATGAAATTCTTAAATTTGATAATAAAGAAAGATTTATTGAATGGGATATTGAAGAAGGTATGGAATATCAATCTATTCCAAAATGGATGATACCAGTTAAAAATAGTACAGATTTTCAAAATATGGAAAATGGTGATGGAAGAAATCAAGCATTATTTAATTATATCCTAACCTTACAATCAAGTGATTTTTCAATAGAGGAAGCAAGAGAAACTATAAAAATCATTAATAATTATGTTTTGAAAGAACCATTATCAGATGATGAATTGGATGTAATATTAAGAGATGATTCATTTAAGAAACCTATTTTTTACAAGGGGAATTCATTCTTATTTGATAAATTTGCTTTATTTTTAAAGAACAATCATCATATTAAAAGAATTAATAACCAATTGCACTTATTTAAAGATGGAATATACATCACTGGTCAACAAGAAATTGAATCAGCAATGATTGAACATATACCACAACTAAATAGAGCCAAAAGAACAGAAGTAATGTCATATTTAGATATTTTAATTAGAGAGAATACACCAGTTACACCAGCAAAATTTATTGCTTTTAGAAATGGAATATTAAACATTGATACAAATGAATTATTACCTTATTCACCTGATTTTATTATTACTAATAAAATTGAATGGGATTATAACAAAAATGCTTATTCTGAAGATGTTGATGAAGTATTAAATAATATTTCTTGTAATGATAAAGAAATAAGAGAATTACTTGAAGAATTGACAGGATATTGTATGTATAGAAGAAATGAATTAGGAAAAGCATTTATATTAATTGGTTCAGGATCAAATGGTAAATCCACTTATTTGAATATGTTGAAAGATATGTTAGGTAGAAGAAATACATCTGTTCTTGATTTGAAAAAATTAAATGATAGATTTTCCACAGTTATGATGTTTGGAAAATTAGCAAATATTGGTGATGATATAT
>CATLBU010000030.1 GCA_949879835.1 uncultured Bacilli bacterium | reverse complement strand
CCTATATTTCTATTTCAAAATCATCTTTTCCTTTATCATCATGCTCTTTGCTAAAATTATATTTGTCCTTTAACTCATTAAACGTATCTTCTTTAATAATACCTTTTTTGTATAAGTCTTTTGATACATCAAAGTATTTTTCTCGTTCCTTTTCTTTACCGAATAACTTGTCTTTAATTAAAGACATAACTCGTAAAAATTTATCTTCCCAAAATTCTAATGTGGTTTTTAATGAGTGATTTTCTTCTTTAAGTTCTTCTATTTCCTTATCTTTGCTTTTAATATTTTTGGCAAGATTTTCTACTCTCAAAGTAAGTGCTTCATTGTTTTCAGTAAGTGTTTTGATTTCATCATGATTTTCCTTAATTTCGGTATCTACATTATTAAGAGTTACAGATAAAGTTTGGATTTTCTTATATTCTTCATTTGTTTTACTAACAGAATCAATATAAGATACTAATTTGTCTTTATCTTCTTGTTTTAAAACATATTTTTCTTTTGAAGTTAAAGTAGTTTTTAAATCATTTATAATCTCTTTTACTTCTTTAGTATGATTATCAAGTTCTAATGATTTCTTGTTGGCTATTTCTAATTTTTCTTGATTTCTTTCTAGGTGTTCTTTCATTTCCATATAGTCATCCATTTCGGTTATATGATAATCTCGATTTCTGCCTTTTTTCTTGTCTTTTAACGAGTTAGTAAGATTATATTCTTTATTAAATGATTCAATACAAAGCATTCTCATTTTATCTTGAAGTTTACGAAGTGATTCTTTAGTAAATACATCACTTTTTCCAACTTGTTTTTTCATACCATTTTTACCACCAATTTTAATAGGAACTCCAACAATATGAAGATGTGGACTTGTTTCATCATAATGAATAATAGCACTTGCTATTTTAAAAGTAGGTAACATTGTTTCTAAATCAATAACTTGTTGTTTAAATACATTTGTCATCCGTTTTTTGAAATCCATATCTTTAGTATCCCAATACTTTTTATCTCCAAGTTCTATAATAATCTCACAAGCTAGATCACTTTTAGAATTATTACTTACATGAGTGAAATAGTCTTTTATTTTCCTATTTTCTCTTGTCTGTTTAGCATTGTATTCTTCTTTTGCTTCATCAAACTCATCTCTATATAACTTTTTCACATCATCTACAAGAGAAGAACTGCCTCTAATAATCTCAATGTCATACTCTCTGTCATCATATTTTCTGTAATTATGGTTATCACACTTGGTTAATCCTGCTGAATTTTGTATTGCATTATTACTCTTAGATGTCGTACCACTTACATTAGATTTTGCACTATTTCTAGAACTATTTTTCTTATTCTTATCACTACCTAAATGAAATGAATATGCTAATTGTATAGTCATCACGCTCCTTTATTTTTATATTTTTTATAGTTGTTTTTAGAGGTATATTTTGGCTTTGACAAAATATTTAACCCCCTAGGTATTTTGCCAAGTATAGCAAAATAACCTCGTGGGCTAAGGACACCTTAGAATCCGTTTTACTTTATTCCATGTTGTTTTAAAACTTCGTAATAAAACAAAATTACATAAAGATTAGGAAGAAACAACTTCTTCGGAAGTTTCTTCTTCCTCTATCGTACATTCAGCAAGTCCAATAGCATTAGCAGGTTTCACAATAGTAGGCTTTACTTCTCTAGTAAGTATGCCATCTGTTTTATCTGGAATATATTTGAACACTGCCTCTTCATCTTCAAGAATTGTTCCACTATCTTTATTGATATAAAGAACACCTAAATCATATTCTTTCATCTTCATATCTGGATCAATTTCTCTGTAATTCTCCATAGGAAATATTCTAACAATTGCTTGACTATCTTCATCTATATTGAAATAGAACATAGAAGTTTCTGTATTATAAGTTGCTTGATAAAATCCTACATCGTAGAACTCTCTTAATCTCAGTATGTGTTGCCATACTTCATCATCATTTCGATACTCACTAAATCTTAAAGTCCCCATAACATTACCAAAAATTGCATAATCTTTTCTATCTAAATAACCATCAAAGTACAAATCATTACAAGGATTTACAATACTTTCCCTAAATTTAATAAACTCTACATCGCACTTTTTATTATAGGTTTCTTTTAAAGTTATATCTTCGATATAATTCATAATCAAATCGGCTTTTTCTTCTCTAGTAAAATCTTTCCATGATTTATTATATTCCTTATATTTTTCAGGATATTTAACTGAATTGATGAAATCTATATCTCGTTTAATAAGAATATCTTCTGGTGTGAATTTCAACTCATCACAGACCTCAGATTCGTTTAGTTTTGTTTCTAAATCTTCAATAGTATTTTCTACTTTTTTTCGTTCTAAATCATATTCTTCAAGAGTAAAAATTTCATTTATATAAGCCTCTCTAATTCTTGCAAATTTATCTTTTTGTTTCTTGATCTCTTTTTCAATATCATCCTTTGGATTTTCTATCTTTTGCTTAATCATTGGTAAAAAGAATTGATTAACAACAGAATCATATTCTACAATGTTATCAATAAATTCACTAATATATTCTTCAATAACATTTTCTTTTATGGTCAATTTACAATCATTACAATAGTAGTAGAAGTAAGAATTACCATTTTTCTTGGTTGTTGCTTTACCACCTAAAATTCTCCCACATTTCGGACATTTTAGTTTTTGTAAGAATAGATAAGTAAGTGTTCTTTGATAACTCCTAGAATTTTTCTTCTTTTGCACTTGACATTCTTCCCATAATTCTTTACTGATTATTGACTCAACTACATTCTCATAATAAGTAGGTTTTTTAGTTTTCTTTCCATGAACGAAATCACCTTTATAAATTTCATTTTGTAAAATACCTACAATAGTAGAATCACGCCAATTTGTTTTATCTAACACTTTTTCATCATTTAAGATATTACTTATTTTCTTATATGATAATCCACTATGATACATTTCAAATATTCTAATAACTACATCTTTAGTAGTTAAATCTGGTACTAGAGTTTTATCTTTTCTTTTATATCCCAACGGACTCTGATGTGGAATATGACCTGCCTTAATTGCACCTGCTAAACCTATTTTAGTTCTTTCACTTGTTCTTTCTATTTCTTGTTGACTAACTGAAGTAAGTATTCTTGAAATCATTTTACCATTAGCATTAGTAGTATTAATGTCATCATTAGCACAATCAAGAAAAGCATCGTTTTCTTCTAAGAACGTTAGAATCTTTTCCCAATCTGCTACTGAACGAGTTAATCTATCTAATTTTAATACAACAATAGTATTACATTTCTTATTTTTAATATCTTTTAGTAATTCATCAAATGCAGGGCGTTTATTGCCTGTTTTAGCACTTATTCCGGCATCCTCATACACTTTATATACTTCATAGCCTTTGAACTCACACATAGCCCTTAAACGCTTTTCTTGTTCTGGTAAGCTAAAACCCTCTCGTGCTTGATCTTCTGTGCTAACTCTAATATACAAACCTGCAATCTTTTTTACATCATCATACATCAATTATCATCTCCTTTTTCTAATTTTTCAAAAAAAGAGAAGTAAAGGTACTACTAACTAATACTTTTACTTCTCAAAATAAGTCTTTGTAAATCAATTACATAATCCAACATTTTTCTTATTTTGTCTATTACCCATTTGTAGGGAATAAGTATTAATTCATAGTTTTTATGTAGTTTTCTAATTCTGATATTTTAATTTTCTTACTTAAATTATTGATATAGATTTCATTTGAATAATTAAAGGCAAGAAACATTACATTATTGATAATAATTCTATGAGGCTCAATATAATTTAAGTTTGTTTTATCAATTTTACGAATACTACCATTTATAATAGTTGGAGTAGTATTACAAAAATCACATATTATCTCTAATCGTTTTTTTAAAGATTCCTCCATATCAATTTCTTTTTTGATTACATTAATCATAGACACCAACCTTTCTGACTATGATTTCTTTCTAAAAACAGAAAAAAACCAATCTTTCGATTGATTCTATATCTAAAAGTTCGAATAGTTCGAACAGATTCGTCAATGGTGCGAGTAAGAAAGTTATTTCAAACTTTTTTCACTAAATTCAGTAATCAATACAATATTTGTATCAATTTCTTAATATAATTATAATCTATTTTTGCTAAAAATTCTATACCTATTTGTGTATATTTTGATTATTGTATTATGTATTTCCATATTCTTTTATATTGTTTTAATTGTTCACTTTTCTTTATTTGTGCTACTGGATGATATAAAGGTATTATTATAAAATCATTTATCATAATTTCTGGGCTGTTGTTAATAACATCCTTTAAAGTTTTTTCAATATTAAAACTATAAATTTTAGATAATGATAGTAGTGGATAATATCCTAGCGTTAATATCACTTTAGGTTTCACTATATTTATTTGCTTTAATAAATATTTGCTACAATTATTAGTAGACTTTTTCAAATCAATATTATTACCACGATAATTGTTTCCTTTTCTAGCACACATTATAGCGTTGGTAATAAACATATCATCTAAACTATATTTGTTTTCTGAAGATTCTCTTATATAATAGTTTAATAATTTTTTTGTATTGCTTTTTTCCTGTTCAACTAGATACTTCCAGTTTTCTCGATCTGGATTGTTAATATATTGCTCATTCAATTGTCTCATATCATTATATGGTCCCCAATCTTGACCTATAATCATTATTTTAGAATCTAATCTATTATACCAGTCAGTCCAAATAGATGGAATGTTTTTACAAAATTCTTGTGTTTGATAAATATTTATGAGTGAGCAATCTTTTCCATTTTTCTTTTTTAAACTTGTGCATTTAGAACAATTAGACATTGAGTTTATTAGTTCATCAAATACTTGATTTTTCATGTTCTATTTAACCATTTCCCAACTTTTAAAATAAATACATTCATTTAATTCATTAAATTTTATTTCATAAATACCATCAAAGTCCTTATCATTTTGTTTAAGAATCCATTGAACAATTATTGTATTACCATCTATTGCTAATATGTGAAATTCTATATTCTGTATATTTTCATTTTTGATATGTTGCCATTCTTGATTTATTTCTTCAATAGAAGTATATGGTTTCATAAAGGGTGTTTCTTGATAAAAAGTTGTTTTAGTAAATAGTGATACTGCATTTTCTATGTCCTTATTAAACCAATATTCTCTTAATTTATTTAACCATTTTTCAGCAAAATCTCTATTCATTATTATTTCTCCAATCTTTTAATTATTGCTTTTTCAAATGTTTCATCTTCACTATAAGAGTATCCTATTATACCTTCATTAAGCCAATATTGATTTTCTTCTGAATCTCCATCCATTTGAATTATATATTGTGGTTGTAAAATGTGCATTGCATTTGCTAATTTATAAAAAGTTCCAAATACTTTTAATTCATATTTTGTTAATTGATTATATTTATTATATTCACTTAATAACACTGAAATATTATCATAAGTATTATTCTTTGACTTCTCATCTAAACACATATTACAAGCAATAACTGCCAAATCTATTATTCTTGGTAAATAATTAGAAACTGCAAAATCTATAATCCATATTTTTGAATTATTATCTAACATTACATTTGTGCTTATTATATCTCCGTGAACAAATGCTTTTGGGAGGTTTTCAAAATCAGTTTTATTTAATTCTACTAACAATTTATCAAATTCACTTTTATAACGGTCTGAAAGATATTCTCTCTTTTTCTTATATTCATCCCCAAAATTTACTATTGCCCAAGTATCATAAATAAAATTTGGCTTTATATCTAAATTATTTATCATTGCAGTTTGTCTGGCAATTTCTTTAATTATATCTTTACTTGGTTTTTCTTCTAATTCAAAATAATTCTTTCCATTTATATATTCAAATACACAAATATCATAATGATTATCCTTATAATCTAATGCTAAAGTAATGTCATCATTAACTATTAAAGGTTTTGGAGAGTTTATTTCACTATTGGCTACTGCTCTAATTCTATCTAAATAATTTTTAATATCTTCTTTTGTTCTAATTTTACTAAAAATCTTAACACAATATTTCCCAGTTGAGGTTGTTAAATAGTAATTATAATCTTCATATCCAATAGTTATCAATTCATTTGAAATAAATTCTCCTAAATTATAACTTTCGCATATTTTTTGAGATATATTTCTTAAATCAGTATTAAGTCCTATTCTTTTATTAAAATCTTGTAGTTCAAATGTATCCATTATTATCATCTCACTTTCATATTCATATATTTTTTGTTAATGGCGAATTTTCTTGAATTGGAATCAATCTGGTTTTTGTTGTATTTATAAATGCACATTTATGGGTAATTTCAAATATTTCACTATCTGTTTTTAAATCATATTTTATAAATAAATCTGGTATAAAATAGTATTTATCACTAGAAAAATTACCATAAGCATTATTAGTTTCTGTATAAAGACCTTGTAGCATATTATATAATAAATTCCATCTATCACAAGAACCTGTATCTATTTCATCATCAATAACATTATCATTTATTGGTTCTTCATTCATATCAATTATTGATGATTTTATATTTAACTTTTGATATAAATCTTTTAATATAGAATCTTCAAAATATTGATTTAATGCTATATCTATACATTTGTCAATATTAGTATTTGAATTTATAACCATTAGTCTAACAGGAATATCATTTTTATAAAATATAATTGCATTATGCTTATTTCTTATATTTATATCTTCTGGCTTTACTGTAATTATGCAATTACAGTTTTTCACTATTTTATATTTATCAAATGCAATTTTATTATTTTCAAATCCATCTACAAAAGCACCATTAAAACATTCATAATGATTATCGCGTTGCTCTGTCCATAAATCAATAGTTCTTATAATATTCAAGAAAATCATCCCCATTTCATTAACATTATAACAAATTTTCTTATATTTAGATATGATTTACTATAAATCTCTATCAAAATCATCTTTACCTTTAGAATTGTTTTGTATAGTATCAATATCATTTTCATCAAGTATATCTTCATCATATAAATCATTAATGATTTCATCATATTTATCATTTGAGAAGAATTTATTTTGTAAAAATTCTATAAACTTTTTCCATAACTCTTTAAAGTAATCAACTATTTTTTGTAATTCTGATACCTTATCTTCTAATTCATCAATAGTTTCATTAGCATCATTTAAATCAATTTCTAATTCTTCAATTCTATCATCTCTAGTTTTGATTTTCTTTTTCAAGTTTCTAACTTCATTAGAGTGTTCTCTTAAATCATCTTCATATTTTTTTAAGACTATATTTATATCATTTGCATTTCGTAAATTAGATGTAGTATCATTAGTTTGTTCTATATACTTTTTGACTTTATCAATATTTTCACTAGAAATAAAGTAGTTATTTTTATTCATTAATGTAGGTTTTAAATTATCTATAATATCATTTATCTCATTAGATTTATTTTGTAATTCATCAGTTTTACTATTTAATTCCTTAAGTTGCTTTTTGTATTTTTCTTGTTCTCGTTTAAACTTTTTATATTCATTCATATTAGCAACATTAATATCAACATTTCTACCTTCTTCTTTTGCTTTAAGAGTGTAGTTTAAATGATAAATTCTATTAAATGAAT
The DNA here is from genome assembly GCA_949879835.1 of uncultured Bacilli bacterium. The sequence goes on along the minus strand of CATLBU010000030.1, from coordinate 1,910 downwards.
TAATACAATATACTCTCATTTTATCTTGAATTTCTTTTAAACTTATTTTATTAAAGACATCAGATTTACCAACTTGTTTCTCCATACCATTTTTCATTCCATCTTTGAAAGGTACACCAACAATATGTAAATGTGGACTAGATTCATCAAAATGTATGGTGGCATTTGCTATTTTAAAGTTAGGTACACCTTCTTCTAAATCTAATATTTGTTCTTTAAAAACTTCTACCATTTTCTTTTTAAATTTATCATCTTTATCAGCCCAAAAGTCCATATCGCCAAGTTCAATAATAATCTCACAAGCAAGATCTCTTTTGTTATCATTTGAAATATGATTAAAATAGTTTTCTATTTTCCTATCATTTCTAGTTTGTTTTTCATTATATTTAATTCTTGCATCTTCAAATAAATCTAAATACAAATTTTTAGTATCTTCTACAATAGAAGATGTTCCTCTAATTGTGCAAATTAATTTTTTATCATCATCATATTTTCTTAAATTATGTTTATCAACCTTTGATAATTGTTGATGATTTTGAATAGCATTATTAGATAGAGAAGTAGTTCCAGTTTCAGTATTTTTTACACTTCTTCTTGCTTTTTTAGATTTATTTTTATCATTACTTAAGTGTAATGAATAAGATAATTCTTCTTTATCATTCATATTTTATATTCCCCCTTTGTTAGAACAGAGACCTACTATTTATAGTAGGGTTAATTTTGACTCTGTCAAAATCTCTAACCCCCTATAGATTTTGACACAAGTATCAAAATCTGGGGGCTAAGGTTTAGGCAACCTTAGAATCCACCTATCTTATTTCGTAATATTTCAAAACTTCGTAATGAAATAAAACTACATAAGACTTCTGATAAAATAGTAAGCACTGCTTATTATTTTATCTTTGAAAATTATTCATGCCTTTTACAAACTATCGTAAGTAAAAGTATTCATAATTTTATTTAACAATCTATCGCTACTTTCACGAGTAAACTCGCAAAACGTACCTCGATTGTTATAACTTTTTAAAGATAAAAAGTTAACAAAAATCTTCTTCATTAACATTATCTGGTATTGTTTCAAACACATCCCTAATATTAACCTTTATATCATTAGGCGTGTTTTTAGTAGCAAACATTCCCATTGATACATAATCTTTATCACCATTATTATTTTCTTGTAATGGGAATATTCTAATTGGTACTTCATTTTTTTGAAGCGGAAACATATCTAATTTTTCAGTTTCTTTATATAGTGTTCCTTTATAAAAATTAACTTCGTAATATTCATTTAATCTATATAAGTGTTGCAATACATCCTTTATAGGTAAGTACTCACTATATCTGATATTTATTTCTGTTCTTATACCATTAAAATCTAAAACTAGAGGTCTTTTCTTATCAATATAACCTTGCTTATATAATTCTTCAAAATCACTATAAAATGTACTCCTAAAGTTTATTTGTTTAATTTCATAACTATTATCTTTCATTTCAAGGTCAACATCATCAATATATCTCATAACAATATCTGCTTTAGTTTCTCTATCAAGTAAGTCCCAGTTTTCATTAAAAGCATAATAAGATATTGGTAATTTAACTTTATTGATAAAGTCCATATCTCTTTTTAGGAGAATATCATCAATAGTAAAATTTAATTGTTCAGCTTGTTCATTTTCTAATAGTTTTGAATTGATAAGTTCAACTTGTTCTTCAATTAGTTTTGTTTCTTCTTTAAATTCTTCTTCTGTAAATAGAGAATCAATATATGCTTTTTTGATTCTTTCTTTTTTATTATTTAATTTTTTTAGTTCTTTACTTAATTCTTCTTTTGGATTATCTATTTTAGATTTTAATACTGGTAAAAAGAATTCATTAACAACATTATCATATTCTAAAATATCAGCAAGTAA
>CATLBU010000029.1 GCA_949879835.1 uncultured Bacilli bacterium | reverse complement strand
TGAAATTTTGTTTTACAATAAACAATCTGTTTTTGTTGTTCTTTTGTAAGCATTTTGGAATTATAAATTAAAATATTTTGACCAGATGGAAATCCAACTATATAACCTAATATTTCTACTAGAAAATCAGAAATTTGATAGTAACCGTATTTTTTTATGTACCTTTCATATTTAAAACAAATACTTGCATTATGAATCATTTGTTGATTTAATAAAAGTCTTGCCATTTTTAAGTGTCTCTCTAGTTGATTATTTTGATATAGAACCCCATCACTATCTAGGTAAAATCCTATTTGATTATCTTTGATAGGATGATGAATACAGATATTTTTGTCAGTTGCTGGTAAAAAATCAAAAGAAAAATTTGGAATGTTCGACTGTAATTCATGATATGATTGATTGATATTCATATCTAACATATAATATTTTCCCTGATATCCTAGTAAGTATAAGTCATGATAAAAAAAAGGGTTTACTAGAATATATTTCAATTTCATTATCACAAAATCAAAATAAGGATCAAAATGGGAATATTGTGTTCTAAATTGTTGAAATTGTTTTAGATTTTCTTTGGACTCTGATATAAATTTCTCCACTATCACTTGGCAAAAATATAGTATATCGTAGTATTTTAATGTTATTTTTTCACCACTAGGACTAATAATTGTTATCTCCATTATTCTTCCTTTTTCAAATCATTCAGTCCTAAGTGTTGATAAGCCTTTTCTGTTACCATTCGCCCACGGCTTGTTCTTTTTAACAATCCTATTTGTAATAAATATGGCTCATAAACATCTTCTATGGTTGTTTGTTCCTCTCCAATGGAAGAGGCAATAGCTTCTATTCCAACAGGTCCCCCATTAAATTTTTCAATAATAGATTTTAATAAGTGATAATCTGTATCATCTAATCCTAGACTATCTACTTTTAATCTATCTAAAGCAGTTATTGTAATTTCTAAAGTGATTTTACCATCTCCCATAACAAGAGCGAAATCACGAACTCTTTTCAATAGACGATTCGCAATTCTAGGAGTACCTCGACTACGTCGTGCAAGTTCCAAGGCAGCATCTTCTTCTATTTCTACTTCTAGTACTCGACTTGTTCTTTTTACAATTTGTGTTAACTCATCTTCATTATAATACTTTAATTTATCAATAATTCCAAAACGATCACGAAGAGGGCTAGACAAATCTCCTGCTCTTGTAGTTGCTCCTACTAACGTGAAATGTGGAAGTTCAATTCGTATATTTCGGCTAGTCGAATCTGCTCCAACTATAATATCTAATACATAATCTTCCATTGCTGGATATAATATTTCTTCAATAAATCTTGGCATACGATGAATTTCATCGATAAACAAAACATCCCCCTCTTCTAAACTGGATAAAATGGCAGCCAAATCTCCACTTTTTTCTATCGAAGGGCCACTTGCTGTTTTTATATTTACTTCTAACTCATTTGCAATAATATAAGCAAGGGTTGTTTTACCAAGACCTGGAGGTCCATATAATAAAACATGATCTAATGCTTCATTTCGCATTTTGGAGGCTTTAATAAATACCTCTAAATTTTCTTTCACTTCTCTTTGTCCAATATATTCATCCATATGATCTGGACGAATAGATGTTTCAAAAGAATCCTCTTTTAATTCATTACTTGTTAATAATCTATCTTCCATTTATTCCTCCTGTATACTTAATCACTTTAAAAATAGTTTTAATGCTTCTTTTATTTGTTGTTCTATTTCCAGATTAGAATCAATTTGTTTTACCACTTTTTGGATATCTGCATTTTTATAACCTAAGGCTTTTAATGTCTCTATTAATTCCTCATTATTATTTTTTAATTCTTCATTTGTTACTAATTTTCCTTTTAAATCCAAAATAATTTGGCGCGCTACTTTATCCCCTATTTTAGGAAACTTTTTTAAATATGTGACATTCTCTTCTTCGATTGCTGCTACCAAAGCGTTAATTTGACCTGTTGCAAACATAGGAAGGGCCATCTTGCACCCTAAGCCTTTTACGGCAATCAATTTTAAAAACATATTTTTCTCTTCTAAAGTTTCAAATCCATATAAAGATATCTCATCTTCTCTAACATACTGATAAATATATAATTTATAATTTTCTTCTAATTTAAACTTATATGGATTAGCAGTATAGATTAAATATCCAACTGCCTGATTTTCCAATACAATGTAATTACTCTCTATCTGTTTTACTATCCCAATGATATAATTATACATAAAATCACCTATCATTATTATATCATATATCTAATGATAAGAAAATAAAAAGCAAACAATTGTTTAATATAAAAAGTAGAGGCTAATCTACCTCTTTTCCATCTACTAAGATTCCACCTTGTTCTTCTTTGTAAGCCATAGAATAACCCTTCATTGTAATTGGATCAATCTGGGTTACTTTTCCATTATCTAGACAAACTTTTGTATCTGCTGAAATATCACTTGGTTTATTTCCTTTTGTTTCTGTTCTCGTGTTAATTTCGCTTAATAAATAGCAACCATTTTCGTCTGCTTCTGGAAAAGTTTCATCATCTAACTCTTCTATCATAATATCTTCAATTGCTGTTTTATAAGTTTTAAAACTTTCAATTGCAGCATTTTTTTTAGCTTCAGCGACCATAGACATAATAACAGGTGATGTGATTAAAGCAATGATTCCAATAATGACAATTACTGCAAGTAATTCAACCAATGTAAACCCTTGTCTTTTCATATTCTCTCCTCCGATATCTATTCTCATTATATCATAAATTTTAGATAAATAAAAAAGAATGTTAAAATTTCATTCCTTTTAAAATCCGATTACTAAGCAAATAATAAAGAAAGCAAGGCCAAGAATACAAGTAAGTCTTGTTATAAATAGTTCTCCTCCTCGTTCTTTACGATTTTGAAATAAACTATTGTTTGCTCCTGTTAAAGCGTTTGATGCACTTTCTGCTTTTCCCGCTTGTAGTAAAACAATTGCAATTAACATAATAGAAATGATAATTAATAAGATTTGCACACTAGTTCCTCCTAACTTTTTATAATTTATCATATTCTGCTATAAAAAGCAAGATTATGATGCTTTATAATTTTTAATAGCGTTAATATTTTCATAAGTTATAATCATCTTATAATTTGTAATATTTGGGTTGATTTCTTTCATAATATCTGTTCCATTTATTTCTATTTTGGTAATATATTCATCATCTTCATAGGTAGTAAGAATGATAAACTTATTAGAATTAAAATTCAAAATCAATGGAAAGTTCAAAATATGGTATTCTTTTTTTATTTCATTATTTTGGTATTCAATTTCATTTTTTAAATTCTCTTCTGTAAGATAGGTTTTGATATTATCTGGAAATAAACTGTTAATATCAAAAGCAAATAATTGAGAAACAATTTCATTATTGGATCTTTGATAAATATTATGATTCATTATTGTATACTTTTGATTAGAAAATTCAAAATCATTGATTTCGTTATATCGAATTCCTTTCATAATTTGAGTTGTTTGATTTTCTTGAATCTCAATTGTATATTCATAATTTTTCATCAATTCCATTTTCTCAACACTTGTTTTTTCTAGTTGTTCAACAGGAGTGGAGATAGTAGATGGTCTTTCACAACAACGGACAATTAAGATTAATATAAAAATAAAAGTAAAGTAAAATCCTATTTTAATGAATGTATTGTACTTAGGATCTTTCCAAATTTTTTTTAATGCCGTAATATTTTCTTTTATTTTTTCTCGTTTTTCTTTCATTCTTTACTCCAATATTTTTCCGATTAATTCTTCCTTATTTTGAAGACCATTGATGTAACTTATGGCACTCATTTTTTTCTTTCCCTCTGGTTGAATTTCGGTTATAATGATTTCTCCATTGGATACTTTTACTCCAAATCCATCCTCGTAAAAGTTTGTAATTTGACCATTCATAAGATTAGTAAAACTATTTTCTGAAATATAACACTTCCAAATTTTTATTCTTTTTCCATCTAACATAGCGTATGCACCTGGCCAAGAATTCAGTCCTCTTACTTTATTATAGATTTGTCTTCGTCCTTTTTCAAAGTCTATCTTTTCATCTTCCTTAGTAATATTATATCCATAGGTTGCCTCTTCCTCATTTTGTTTTATTCTAGGAGCAGTCTGATTAATAATTTCTGGAAGAGTTTCTAATAATAAGTCTCTTCCTACTATCTGTAGTTTATCGTGTAAAGTCTCTGCTGTATCAGCCTCTGTAATTTCTATTTCACATTGAGAAATCATATCTCCTTCATCCATTTTAGGACTCATATGCATAATGGTAACGCCTGTTTTTTTATGACCGTCCATAATGGCATGATGAATTGGGGCTCCTCCTCTTAGTTTTGGAAGTAATGAAGCATGTACATTAATACACCCAAGTTCTGGATAAACAAGTAATTCTCGTGGTAAAATCTGACCATAGGCACATGTAATAATTAAGTTTGGATGGAAAGAAACTACCTCTTGCCAATCATCTTTTAGTTTTTCTGGTTGTAACACAAAGATATTATTTTCTTCTGCTATTTTTTTTATAGGACTTTTTGTAATTTTTCCCTCTCTTCCCACTTTACGATCTGGTTGTGTAACTACAGCTTTTACATCATAGTTTTTAATTAATCCTTCTAATACAGGAACAGCAAAATCGGGGGTTCCCATAAATACAATTTTTGCTTCTTTTTTTACTTGTATGTTTTCTATATCCATGTTATCACCTACTCTTATTTTATCATATTTTTAATGAAAAAAACATAAATCAATTATGCTTTTCGATTTGTTCTTTTAAATCATCTTCTAGTTTAGAAATATCATTGGGGCTCATAAAGGCAAATACAGTATTGGTATTTGAACTAAGCAAATCTGCTTGATCTATTTTGATTGGATGAGCATTTTCTAGTTCTTTAATAATCATATTTGATGTCACATCTGGATAATCTTCTTGTTTTTCTCTCGCACCATGAATATCTAAAAGATATACTTCATCTGCTTTTTGAAATACCTGAATTAAATCATCTTTAAATTCTTGAGTTCTAGAATATGTATGTGGTTGAAAAATCACAATTAATTTTTTCTCAGGATATTTTTGTTTAATTGCATTTATTGTTGCTTTTACTTCATTTGGATGGTGAGCATAATCATCAATAATAATAGAATCCCCTACAGCGGTTTGTGTAAATCTTCTTTTGGCACCTGTATATGTTTGAAATACTTTGGTAATTTCTTTTGATTGCATTCGCTCATAGTAACAAGTTGCAATAACAGCAAGAGCATTTAATAAATTATGTTTCCCATAAATTGGTAAATCATAGGAGCCGTAATAGTTCCCTTCAATTTCTACTTCAAAAGCTGTTCCACTACTTTTATATTCTACATGAGTGGCACGAATATCATTATCTTCATCCAATCCATAATAAAAGATTGGTTTACTTACTTCTAATGTATGCGTATAAGGGTCATCTCCACATGCAATAATCATTTTTTCTGCACGATTTGCAAATTCTTGATAAGCATCGATGACATCATCAATGTCTTTAAAATAATCTACATGATCTAAATCAATATTGGTAATAATAGCGTAATAAGGATGATAGTTTAAGAAATGTCTACGATATTCACATGATTCTAAAACAAAAAATTCATTTTTAGGATCTGCATAGCCAGTTCCATCTCCAATTAAGTAGTTACATCCAATCGTTTGATTTAGCACATGCGCAAACATAGAAGTAGTAGTAGTTTTCCCATGACATCCTGCTACACAAATGGTTTTCATTTTTTGTGTTAGTTTTCCAACCATTTCTGAGTAAGTATAAATCTCTAAATCTAATTCTAAAGCTTTTTTCATTTCAATATGATCATCTGAAAAAGCAGCTCCTTTAATGATTTTCATTCCTGGTTGAATATTTTCTTCCGAAAATGGTAATAATTGAATATTTAATTCTTCTAATCCAACTTGAGTAAAAAAGTGTTTTTCATAATCACTTCCTTGTACTTGATATCCAAGTCTTTTCATAATTTGGGCCAAAGCACTCATTCCTGCCCCTTTAATTCCTATAAAGTGGTACATCTTATCACCTATCCTTTTATTTAAGATTATACTGTTTTATCTGTACTGTCAATATCTTAGACTGTTTCTTTACATTTAGTCATTTCGATCGCGAAACATTAAAATCAAACGCAAAAGGCTCAATAATGAAGATATAACACTTGCTACATAAGTCATAGCGGCAGATCTTAACATATTATGAATTCCCTCTTGATCCTCTGAACTTACTAAATTCATTTTATCTAGTTCTATTTGAGCCCTTTTTGAAGCATCAAATTCTACTGGTAATGTAATAATTTGAAATAAAAGGGTTGCAAGAAGAACTAAGATTCCCATCATAAAATATCCAGTCATGCCAGCAATTAAGGATATAAAAATAGAAAAGTATCCAAGATATGTTACAAAGTTTACAAAAGGTACCAATCCACTTCTAATTCTCATAAAGGAATAGTTTTCCTGATCTTGAATAGCATGCCCTACTTCATGGGCTGCTACTGCCATGGCCGCAATCGTCGTTCCGTTAAAAATATCACTGGAGAGTTTTACCACTTTTCTTGTAGGATCATAATGATCTGTTAAATTACCAGAAACAGATACCACATGAATATCCTTTAATCCATGCTGGTCTAATATTTTTCTAGCTACTTCTTGTCCGCTTAAGTTTTGACTATTCTTTTTATTTTTATATTTTGAATAATTAGTACTAATTCCCATTTGAGCAGCTATTACAACAATCAACCCAATTACTGCTAAAAAAATGGTAATTATATTTTCATATCCTATAGTCATATAATTCATAATATTCCTCTATTCTATTTCGTATTTTGTCCCCTCTTTGGTATCTATCAACGTAATATTTTTTTCTAATAATTCATTTCTAATTTGATCTGCTAGTTCATAATTTTTATCTTGTTTGGCTTGACTCCTTTTTAAAATCATGTTTTCAATATATTGTTTCATTTCTAAATCGATGCCTTTTTTTTCTTTTTCTAATAAATTTAGAGATAATATTTGATCAAATTCTTTTATTAAAGTAATCTTTTCTAAATTATTTAATTCTTCTGTTTTGATTACCTCGTATAGAATAGTTAATGCATTCGCTGTATTTAAATCATTCTCTAACTGTTCTTTAAATTCCATTTGATATTTTTTTATTCTTTCTTTTCTAATATTTCCTGTTTTATTATTGTTTATCTGATGAATCTTTCTTTTCATCTTTTCATATGTTTTTTTTACGTCTTCCATGATTTCATAACTAAATAGTAGTGTTTTTCGATAATGGGAGTTTAAACAAAATAAACGGTATATCATAGGATCATAGCCTTTTTCTTTTAATACATCTAAGGTTAAAAATTCTCCTTTTGATTTACTCATTTTTCCTGTTTTATCATTTAAATGTTCCCCATGACACCAAAAATTACACCATTTATGTCCTAAGTAAGACTCACTTTGGGCGATTTCATTAGTGTGATGTGGAAAAATATTATCGACTCCACCACAATGAATATCCAAATATTCTCCTAAATATTTTATACTAATTGCGGAGCATTCGATATGCCAACCTGGATATCCAAGTCCCCAAGGAGAAGGCCATTTAAGTTCCTGATCATCAAACTTTGATTTAGTAAACCATAAAACAAAGTCTGCTTGATTTCTTTTATTAGAGTCTTCTTCTACTCCTTCTCTTACACCTACCACCATTTCATCTATTTTATGATTGGTCAGTTGATAATAATCTTTTAGTTTATGGATATCAAAATAAACATTTCCATTCGCAATATAAGCATATTCTTTTTCTAATAAAACTTCGATCATTTTAATGTATTCATCAATATTATCGGTTGCTTTACTAATGATTTCCGGTTTTTTTATATTTAAATCCTCTAAATTTTGAAAAAATTCATTTGTATAAAATTCGGCAATTTCTAAAACACTTTTATTCTCTCTTTTTGCTCCTTTTAACATTTTGTCCTCTCCTGAATCAGAGTCACTAGAAAGATGTCCAACATCTGTTATGTTCATAGCTCTTTTTACAGGATATCCAATATAGTTTAATAGTTTTTCTAAGACATCTTCAAAAATATAGGAACGTAGATTTCCAATATGAGCATAATGATAAACAGTGGGCCCACATGTATACATTGTTACCTCATTTTTATTATTTGGAATAAATTCTTCTATTTTTTTTGTAAGTGTATTATATAATCGCATTTTATCACCTTAATCTCTTTTTTAGTATACCATAAGTAACCTTTTATTTCAATTATTTGACTACCTCATACCCCAATAGTTCAATTTGATTCGATAGCATATTTATATTGTCATCTTTTGATTTTGACAATTCTGTACTAATGTATTTTTTATGGTCATCAGGAAAAACAGTTACTACATTCCCTTCAACTTCTTCCTTTAGTAAAATAGCTCCTATCAAGTTGGCTCCAGAAGAGATTCCGACTCCTAACCCTAATTGTTTCGCTATCATACGTGCCATATTTATAGCATCCATATCATTTACTAAAATAATTTTATCAATTTTATTAGAATCTACTAGTTCTGGGATAAAGTCATCTCCAATTCCCTCTATTTTATGACTATCTATTTTTCCTTTACTTAAAATTGCCATGGTATCTGGTTCTATTGCACAAGTAATAGTCTCTTGATTTTTTTCCTTTAATTTTTTAGAAACTCCCATTAATGTTCCACCTGTTCCTATCCCTGACACAAAAGCAGAAACAGAAGATAATTGATCTAATATTTCTTGTGCTGTTGTATAATAATGTGCGAGTAAGTTATTGGAATTTTCAAATTGATTTACTAAAAACCCATTCAGTTTTTTTGATAAATTTTCCGCTTCCTGAATGCAACGTTTGAACCCTCCCTCTTCTTTGGAAAATAATTGAACTTTTGCACCAAACATTTCCATAATTTTAATTCTTTCCTTACTTACCCAATCTGGCATAAAGATATATACAGGGTGTTTCATATAAGCCCCTAGTGCAGAAAGGGAAATTCCTGTATTTCCGCTAGTTGCTTCGATAATTGGCATATGATCTATTAGTGTTTTATTTTGCTTTGCACAATTTAAAATATAACTAGCCATTCGATCTTTAATACTACCTGTTACATTATAGTATTCTAATTTTGTATAGATTTCCTTTTTTTCTCCTTTATATTGATATTTAATTTTGATCATTGGAGTATTTCCAATTATTTCTTTCATAATTATCACCTATTATAATATAATAGTATTGACAAAAAAATTGACAATTTTAATTATTTTTCCCGTTTTCTTATTGCATATTTGTATGGTGTATGGTATTATATAAAGGCAGTAATAAATTGGACCCTTAGCTCAGTTGGTTAGAGCATCCGGCTCATAACCGGACGGTCGAAGGTTCGAGTCCTTCAGGGTCCACCATTTAAAAATGCGAGTGTGGCGAAATTGGCAGACGCGCTAGACTTAGGATCTAGTGCCTTACGGCGTGGGGGTTCAAGTCCCTTCACTCGCACCAGAGAAGAATCTGCTCGAACTTTTATAGTTTAGAGCATTAAGATAAATATCAATTCTAGAAATGGAATTGATTTTTTGTTGTGTAAAAGAAAGTGAGGAGATTCTTTAATGGTTAATATTATTAAACAAGAAATTGAAACTGCTTTAAAAAATAAAATTGAATTTATATGTAGCTTTTGTAATACT
>CATLBU010000028.1 GCA_949879835.1 uncultured Bacilli bacterium | reverse complement strand
ACTAGTTTAAAAGAGTAATTATAGATGAATTTTAAGAGAGAAGATGTGTGGTGAAAATCTTTAATAATTCTATAATGAAGACATTAAACACAAGGTAAAACGTAAATCTGCGTTAAGGATGATAAAGTGTATAGAAAGATCTATAAAATAAGGTGGCACCGCGGGAATACTCGTCCTTATATTTATAGATCTTTTTGTGTTGTTAAGGAAAATATGATAGAAAAAATTATTGAGATTTATCAGCTAAAAAGGAGGAAATAGTATGATACAAAAACCAAAAGGAACCTATGATGTTTATGATAAAAAGGGAAGAACATTTCAAGAATTGGAAAAATTAATGACAGTATTAATGGAAAACTACCACTATGAATATATTCGAACACCACATTTTGAAGCCAGTGATTTATTTCACCGTAGTGTTGGAGAAAGTAGTGATATTGTTTCGAAAGAAACCTATGATTTTTTAGATCGAGGAAATCGAAATATGACTCTTCGTCCAGAAGGAACTGCAGGAGTTGTACGTAGTTATATTGAGAATAAAATGTATGGAGATCCTATTATGCCAAGAAAACTTTGGTATTATGGCCCTATGTATCGATATGAAAGACCACAGTCTGGAAGATTTCGAGAATTTTATCAATTTGGAGTAGAGGTATTTGGATCCGATTCCCCTATGATGGATGCTGAAATTATTAGTATACCAGTTAATTTTTACAGGCTACTTGGATTAAAAGGAATTAAAGTAAATATTAATACACTAGGAGATCAAGAATCTAGGAAGAATTATCGAGAGGCCCTAGTAGAATATTTTAAACCACATTTAGGTCATTTATGTGAAGATTGTCAAACAAGATTTGAAAAGAATCCTCTTCGTATTTTAGATTGTAAAATAGATCATGCAACAGACATCATGAAAAATGCACCCAAAATCACAGATTATTTAAATGAAGAGAGTAAAAAACATTTTGAAGATGTAAAAAGATATTTAACAGCTTTAAAAATTGATTATGAAGTGGTTCCAGATTTAGTTCGTGGTTTAGATTATTATACACATACCGTATTTGAAGTAGAAGCAGCTATTGAAGGATTTGGAAGTCAAAATGTATTATGTGGTGGTGGTCGCTATAACCATTTAGTTGAAACGATTGGAGGGCCAGAAATTCCAGGAGTTGGATTTGCCATGGGCCTAGAAAGGTTGTTAGATGCGTTAGATTGCGAAGAAATCGATATTGCAGGGGAGTCTTCATTAGATGTTTATGTAATTCCAATGACAGGAATGGAGGATTATGCATTATCGCTTAGTAATGACCTTCGTCTTAGTGGATTTCAAGTAGAGATGGATTATATGAACCGAAAAATGCAAAATAATTTTAAACAAGCAGATCGTTTTCATAGTAAAATAATCATTATCATAGGAGAAAATGAGGCAAAAGAAAACATTTTAACTATAAAAGATAATCATACAAAACAGGAATATAAAGTAAAGTTAGAAGATATTGTTGAATTTTTAGATGAAAAATTAGCTGAAGAATGTGATTGTGAGGGATGTCATCATGAAGATTGAAATGCTAAGAAAACATTTTAATGAAGAGGTAGAAATACAAGGATTTGTAGATAATATAAGGAATTTACAATGGGTTCAATTTTTGATTATACGTGATAAAACAGGAAAAGTTCAAATAACAATTGAAAAATCAGAAGAAAAGAATAAAGAGATAGTAGAACTTGTTAATCATTTAACCCAAGAAAGTACTGTGAAAATAAAAGGAAAAGTATTAGAAAGCCCCAAAGTAAAATTAAATGGAATGGAAATCATTCCGACCGAGATTATTGTAACCTCTTTATCAAAGTCAGAACTACCATTTCATATAAAAGATAAAGAGAGTGCGGAAATTGATACTAGATTAAATTACCGTTTTCTAGATTTAAGAAATGAGTATAACGCCAATATTTTTAAAATCCAAAGTGAATTAGTAAAAAATATTAGGGAATTTTTGTATCAAAGGGATTTTATGGAAATTCACACTCCAAAATTACAAGGAACCGCTAGTGAAAGCGGGAGCGAGGTCTTTGAAGTAACATATTTTGATAGAAAGGCTTATTTAGCGCAGTCACCACAGTTTTATAAACAGATGGCAATGGCTGCTGGATTTGAACGTATATTTGAAGTAGGTCCAGTATTCCGGGCAGAAAACTCTAATACCAATCGTCACACGACAGAGTTTACAGGGCTAGATTTAGAATTTAGTGGGATTGATTCTTATGAAGATGTAATGAAACTAGAAGAAGAGATGTTAACATTTATGCTAAAAAATATCTCCCAAAAATATGGAACGCTAATAAAAGACATGTATCACATAGAAGTGGTTGTTCCAACGAAGCCTTTTCCTAGAGTAAAACTAGCAGATTTATATCAAATATTAGAACAACGATATCATTATCAAATAGAGGATGAAATGAAAAACGATTTAACAACAGAAGCAGAAAAATTAGCGTATCAATATGCGATGGAAGAACATCAATCCGAATTTATATTTGTAACAGATTATCCAAAGGATAAAAGAGCATTTTATCATATGAGAAAGAACGAAATACCACAAGGATATGATTTAATCTGGCGTGGAGTAGAAATAACAACAGGAGCTCAAAGAGAACATCGATATGATATTTTAACACAACAGGCAGAAGAAAAGGGACTCAAGAAAGATGTTGAATTTTACTTAGAGTTTTTTAAATATGGTTGTCCTCCTCATGGAGGATTTGGAATTGGAATAGATCGTTTGACGATGCTATTATTAAATCTTCCTTCTTTAAAGGAATCCATGTTTATCTTTAGAGGTCCAAATCGTTTAAATCCTTAAAAATAATAGTAAAAAAAAGATATTTTATAAGTACAAATGTCTTTTTTTGTTTTCTATTTTTCTTTCATCTTAAAAAAGTAACATTCGACATAGTAATAAATATACTTTATCTTATTAGAGAGGTGATAGAATGCAAATAACAAGAAATAAAAGGTTATTAGAGTTAACGAGTGATGTTGTTTTCAAAAATTTTTTTATGAGTGAAAATACCATCGAATATACTGCTGAATTTATTAATTTAATAACAGGAATTCCTAAAGAAGAAATTATGAATAACGCCATTTTTGAAAACATTGAGCTTCCAATTATTCATAAAAATAGTAAACAATATAAATGTGATATTATTATTAGTATTGCTAGTAAAATTATTAATTTAGAAATGAATTCCAGTTACTATGAAGGGATAATTGAAAAAAATAATAATTATTTATTTCGAATACTAGGAGATCGTTTTCATAAAGGGGATAATTATTTTAATTCTAAAAAGGTTATTCAAATTAATATTGATGATTTCCAAAAATATACAGGAGATAAATTGATATATAAATTTCAAATAAAAGAAGAAGAAACATTAGAATTGGAAACAGAAAATTATGAAAGTTATCATATATGCCTACCATATCTAAAAAAGAAATGTTATAATGAAAAAAAGCTAAATCGTTTAGAAAAAATGTGTAAAATATTTTTACTAGACAATATAGAGGAGGCTTATCAGTTAACAGGAGATGATAAGATTATGGAAAGAGCAATTCAAACATTAGAAGAATTAAGCCAAGATGATAGTATTATTGGATTATATGATGCCGAAAAGGTAGAACAAAAAATACTAAATACCAAATTACTTTATTATCAAAAATTAGGTATGGAAGAGGGACTAAAAGAAGGAATTGAACAAGGAATTGAACAGGGACTAGAGAAAGGTATTGAGCAAGGCATTGAGCAGGGGATTGAACTTGGAAGGAAACAGGAACAAAGATACCAACAAGTAAAGATAGCAAAGAATTTAAAAGAAAAAAATATTCCTTTAGATATTATTAGTGTTACAACAGAATTAGATATAAGCGAAATTGAAAAGTTATAAAAATAACTTTTTTTCTATAGTATAGAAATTTTGTTCTTGTAAAAAATAATATTGGTGATATCTATGATTTTACTTTATATAAATAGTATTGAATTTATGAAACAATTGATATATTATTTAGATCATACAAATGTCAAATATACTACCGATTTAAATAATGATTATGAATATGTATTAATAGCAGAACTAACACCTAAAATAATTACCTTTGCAAAAGAAAACTATCAAAAAGGTAAAAAAATAATTTTTGTCTCTTATTTGGAAGAAGAAAATATTAGTTTCTATTATCATAAAAATAGTAAAAAAAGTAAGCAATATTTTAAAAATCTCCATGAGATATTAGAAATTAGTTCAAAAGTCTTAGTACACTTTGAGTCTACAAGAAACACAATATTAGAAAAAAAAGAGCTTCCTGTTATTATCATTCCACGAGAGATTCCTATTATCCATATTAATAAAAATAATAAAGAGATTTATAATAAATATAAAATAGGAAGAAGAAAAAAGAAAATCTTAATTGTTGATGAAGATTACAAAAATATAGAAAAATTAAATTCTCTATCTACTAATTATTCAAAATATCAATTTCTTTATTTAGGATATAAACCAGATTATTTATTAAATGAAAAACAAAGAAAACTAATTCATTCTCTTCCTAAAAACATCATATTTATTAAATACATAGACTTTAATATTTTTAGTGATTTATGTAAAGTAAGTAATCTCGTTATTTTTCTAGAAAATCATAAAGTAAATATGAATTATATTGATACCACTTTACTATTTAAGAAACAATTATTAATAAGGGAAAACTATCTTTTAGAAGACCTCTTTATCAATAGTAAAAATGTATATACTTTTAAAAATAAGGAAGAATTACTATTAAAATTTAAAAAAATCATAACAGAGAGGGTAGCAGATTTAACAGATAATGGCTATTTATTGATTAAAGATCATACATATGATGAAATTATTAAAAAATACAATGCATATTTAATATAGTATAAAAAATACTATATTTTTCCTTTAAAATACTTTATAATATATAGTAGAGGTGTAGAATATGAAAGAACAAATACTAGATTTATTGCAAAAAGAAAATCGAGCCTTTTCTATCTATGAAATAAATGATGCTCTAAACTATAAAAGCGTAGATGATTTCAAAGAAGTATTAAAAGCATTAAATGAATTAGAGGATGAATTGAAGATTTATCGTACAAATAAAGATAAATTTATGTTATTTAACAATAGTAATTTAAAAATTGGAATTATGCTTGCTACCAAGAAATCATACGGATTTGTAGATATTGAAGGAGATGAAGACGTTTTTATTCCTCCAAATTGTATGAATAATGCTATTCACGGGGATAAAGTAATTGTTGAAATTACTTCTAAAAAAGGAACCTCACTAGAGGGAAGAATCGTTCGAATTGTGGATCGTAAATTAAAACAAATGGTTGGAGAATTTACTTATAAAGATAAAAAACCAACTATTTTATTAGATGATGAAAAAGTTAAAATCAATATTGTATTAGAAAAAGAACAGACAAGTAATTTAGTAGAAGGACATAAAGTATTAATTAAATTAACAAATAAATTAAAAGATAATAATTATAAATGCGACATATTAAAAATACTGGGACATAAAAATGATCCTGGAGTAGACATATTATCGATTGTTTGTAAGTATGGAATGAATGATACATTTAGTCAATCTGTTATGCAAGAAGCCGAAAAACTGCCCTCAGAAGTAAAAGAGGAAGAATTAAAAAACCGTCGTGATTTAAGAGATCAAATGATCTTTACTATCGATAGTGAAAAAACAAAAGATATTGATGATGCTATTTCATTAGAAATATTAGAAAATGGCAATTACCAATTAGGAGTTCATATAGCCGATGTTAGCTACTATGTAAAAGAAGGCAGCGAAATTTATCAAGAAGCGATGGAACGTGGTACAAGTGTTTATTTAGCTGATCGCGTTATTCCAATGCTTCCTCATAAACTATCCAATGGCATCTGTTCATTAAATGAAGGAGTAGATCGTTTATCAATTTCTTGTGTAATGGAAATTGATTCTCAGGGAAATACAGTTAATTATGACATTTTCGAGAGTGCCATTCGCTCGAAGAAGAAGATGACCTATACAGCCGTAAACTCTATTATTGAAAAAAATGAAATTCCAAGTGGCTATGAACCATTCGCAGAAACTTTAATAAAAATGGAAGAACTTGCCCAGATTTTAAGAAACCATAAAACATCAAAAGGATATATTGATTTTGGAATTGATGAATCTGAGATTGTGGTAGATGAAAAGGGAAAAGCAATCGATATTGTTCTTAGAAATCGTGGAAAAGGGGAAAATCTAATTGAAGATTTTATGATTGCAGCAAATGAAACAGTCGCAACCTGTATTTATTTTATGGAACTTCCCTTTATTTATCGTGTTCATGGAGAACCAAATGAAGAGAAAATTAACAATTTTTTAAATTTTGTATCTAGTCTAGGATATAACATCACAGGAAAAATAAAAGATATGCACCCAAAAACAATGCAGAGTATTTTAAACCAACTAAAGGATAAGAAAGAATTTCATATTCTATCGTCTTTACTTTTAAGAAGTATGCAAAAGGCTGTTTATGATACAACGAATATAGGACATTTTGGTTTAGCCAGTGAATATTATACTCATTTTACTTCTCCAATTCGTAGGTTTCCCGATACTACGGTTCATCGTTTACTTAGAAAATATTTATTTAATAATCAAATAAATAAAGATTCTATTCTATATGAAGAGCAGAAGTTACCATATATTGCCGAACATTCTTCTAAAAAGGAAAGGGATTCTATCGATTGCGAGCGAGAAGTAGATGATATGAAGAAAGCAGAATATATGATGGACCATATTGGAGAAAAATTTACAGGAATGATTAGTGGAATTACTAGTTTTGGAATGTTCATCGAACTTCCTAATCTAATCGAGGGACTTGTAAAAATTGATTCTTTGAAAGATGATACCTATTTCTTTGATGAATCTACAATTACATTAAAAGGACAAAAAAATAAAAGAGGATATCGTCTTGGAGATTATGTGAACATAGTGGTAGTAGCTGCTAGTAAAGAAGCAAGAACAATTGACTTCGAAATCGATAAAAATCCGAATAAGGAGAAACAGAATGGAAATCAATAACCGAAAAGCAAAATACGACTTTGAAATTGAGCAAACAATCGAATGTGGAATTGTTTTAACAGGAACAGAAATAAAATCTATTCGTGAAGGAAAAGTAAATTTAAAAGATAGTTATGCAATTATAAAGCACAATGAGGTATTTTTATTAAATACCCATATTAGCCATTATGAACAAGGGAACATTTTTAATCATGATGAAACAAGAAGTAGAAAATTGTTGCTTCATAAAAAAGAAATCTTAAAGATTCGAGATCAACTAACTCAACAAGGTTTTACTCTAATACCTATAAAAATGTATTTTAAAAAAAATAAGGTAAAAGTATTATTAGGAATCGCAAAAGGTAAAAAAAATTATGATAAAAGAGAATCTATAAAGAAGAAAGATATAGAACGAGATATAAAAAAAGAGCTTAAAAATTTTTAAGTTCTTTTTCGTCTTCCTCTATATCAGATTCCTTTTCGTCTGAATTATTATCTTC
This sequence comes from uncultured Bacilli bacterium, assembly GCA_949879835.1. The sequence continues at coordinate 2,311 of CATLBU010000028.1, read as the reverse complement.
ATCCTGTGGTGTTTTTTCCTCATTTTTTGCAACAGTCAATTCAATTGTTTGATCTTGCTTAATTTTTGTTCCACTCTCTGGATTTTGGCTGATAATTGTATTATTTTTATAAGTATCAGTTATTTTTTCTTTAATTTTATAGTTTAATTTTAAGGATTTTAAAACCATAATCGTATTATCTAAATCCATTGTTGTAAAATCCTGTAATTCAAGATATTCCTCTAAAACCCCAACAGTTAATTTAATTTTCTTGTTTTTTCTGATCTTTTTATTAGCGATTGGTGTTTGTGATAGGACAATCCCATTTTGTTCTTCATCATCGACAGTTTTGGTTTTATAAGTTGCAATTAAATTATTTTTAGCCAGTTCTTCTATGGCTTCTTCATATGTAAATCCAACTACATTTGGCACTTGTATATTATTTTCGTTCCATGTATGATATCCCATAATGCCTATGACTCCAAGCATTATCATAATAAGTAGTATTAAAATAAATAGAATAAAATTTTTGATAGGATTTGATTTATATTCTTTATTTTTAGCTTTTTTATATTTCACTTTAGTAATCTTTTTTATTTTTTTCTTATTTTTGACTTTTTTATTTTTAATCTTTTTATCCTTTTTTCTATCTAGAACATCATCATTTAATGGCTGCCCACATTGATTACAGAAAATGGCGTTTTCATCATTTGAAATTCCACAGTTTTTACAATACATATTTCATCACCTAAAATTATTATACAACTTTTTGTAAAACTTTTAAATAAGGATTATATTATCTTGCTTATCATAAAATATAGTGTTATAATACCATTTGTATGGGGCTGTTTCGGTTTCGACGGAAATATTTTGTATTAAGTGGCAAGTGGAAGGTACTCCTTACGTACAACCAAAATATAAACGGAAACAAAATTAAAAATGCATTTGCTAGCTTATTCGCTAAGAATACAGTAGCCTTTGCCTAATAAAAGGGAATGCAGCTTTCTTTAATCTTTTTCTCATTGGGATTATAGAGGGCTTATTAAAATGAGATATACTATTATTTAGCTTGAAAATAATAGTGAATAATTTCAAGCTTACTATATAATGAATTGTTAGTTATTTTTATTATATAGGAAATATATTAACTAACTAAACTTGTAGAGGCTTCATATGTAGTATTTTCGGACAGGAGTTCGATTCTCCTCAGCTCCACCATTGGCGAATCTGTTCGAACTATTCGAACCTAAATATAAATTAATACCAGTCAATGATTGGTATTTTTTATATTAACGGGTAATTTTGATAGTTATGTCAAAATGCTTAGGGGGTTAAATATTTTGTCAAAACAAAACATAGAAATAAGAGGTATATATGTTAAATGAAGATAAAAAATGTTGCTTATTTGAATTTGATAATGAGATTATATCAACACGGATGCCAGAAATAAAAAATGTAAAATTGCCTAAAATTGCAGTGATGTGTTTTTTTAAGGAGATTGTAGAAAAATATAGCAATCAAAAAAATGTTAAACTAATTATGGAATCATATCATGATATTATTCCTTGGAAATTTTATCAAATTACTTACAATAAAGTGGAAATAACATTTTGTTATGCTCCAATGGGAGCACCTTTATGCGTTAACATTATGGAGGATTTATTTAGTAATGGAGTTGAATTTGTTATAGCTTGTGGAGGTTGTGGTGTTTTAAAAGATATTCCAGTAGGAAATATTTTAATTCCTACTTCTGCAATGAGAGATGAAGGCACTTCATTTCATTATGTAAAGCCCTCTAAAGAAATATTTTTAAATGAAAGTTCTATAAAATCAGTTGAAAACGTTTTAAATGATTTAATGATTCCATTTATGGAATGTAAATCTTGGACTACAGATGCTTCAAAAAGGGAAACACCTAAAAAAATAGAACTTAGAAGAAAACAAGGCTGTAGCGTAGTTGAGATGGAGTGTTCTGCTTTAACAGCTTGTGCGCAATTTAGAAATAGGCAGTTTGTTGAATTATTATATAGTGGAGATATATTAGCTGATACTTCAAAATATGATGATCGAAAATGGCAATTTGAAATAACTACTAGAGAAAGAATGTTTTGTATTTCTTTACAAATTGCATCAAAATTAAAGTTGTAGATAACTACGTCATTGGCACCATAGGGAAATTATTCGAACTATTTCGACTTTCAAAATATAAAGGTTAATTTCGGTTAATCTTTTTTGTTTGTTTTGAAAGGAGTTTGATTAATTATGCAAATAGTAAAAGAAAAACTAGAAATTGATGAGGTATTAGAAAAGAAAATTAATAACTTGCTTAGGT
>CATLBU010000027.1 GCA_949879835.1 uncultured Bacilli bacterium | reverse complement strand
CTATTCCTCCCTTCCTGGGAGTTAATATAGCATAGTGAATTTTGCTAATGTTGTCTATTATTCAGATATAAATAAATCAAATTCAAAGGTAAAATGCTAATTTATTCGTTTAAAAGACCATTTGCCTTTAAAAATTCTTCGAAATAAGGAAGTTTTTCTTCGAGCTCTCTGCAAAACTGTCGCCATTCCGGCAACCGGTGATTATGTCGTTGTTGCCAAATATTCATTAACTGAAGATAGTTAGTTGTCACTCGGCCTGTCATTTCTAATCCCGCTGGCGTAGAATAAAGTAATTTTAAATAATTTTCATGACTACGATCTGCATTATATTCATTTTGTAATTCCTGCAATCGGTTAATAATCTGCGGATCGGTAAATTCATTAAAGGCGTTTTCCAAATTAAACTTGCTAATTCGATGCATTGTACTCATTCCAGTTACGATATCTGCAAAGTGATAACGTTGAAATTCAATCCATGCTTTATTTGTAAAGGTTAAATCCATATTCACGACTATCCCTTTTGCAAACGAACAATGTCCTGAATTTAACGGATTTTTCATCAAATTAAAAACTCTTTTTGTTGAGGGATCAAGCGAAATATCATTATCAATAGTCTCGAAATATTCAATTTGTGCTAATGCTTCTCTGACTTTAGCTATCTCATACTCTTCTATCATTGCATATCCACTAGCAACGACGCTTTCGAAAAAATCATAAATTCTTAAATTTGTAATAACAGCATGATTCTTACCCATTTCATCACTCCTAAATCAATATAGTTCATTATGATATTTAATGCCGAATTTATTCTAATTGGCGCATTAAAGCATATGCTATTAGCATAGCTAAATAGCAATTAAACTTGCTAATTTAATATTAATTTTTGGAGTGATTGCATTTTTATCAATTTTTTCAATTCTTCAGTAGAATAACTACAAATATCTCGTCCTAATGCATTTAAATCTTTAATTTGAGATATTAAATTTCTTCTTTCATCCGTTAATTCATAAATTATTTTAGGTTTAATTTCATCATTTTTGTTGAGCCAATCCGGCGTCATTTCTTTTCTAATTGCTTTTTTAGTAGATTTTTTTTGATTATTTAACGATTCAATGGTTTTTTCAATGTAGTTTATACGAGCTTTTTTAAATTTAACATTTACAGATTTTTTTATTGCAGTGACTAAATCATCAAGGGAGTAGCGTTTAATCATATTATTTAGAGCTTGGGACTCTTTATAATTTGCAGTTTCATTAAATGTTTCTTCAAAAACTTGTTTAACCTCTTCTTTTTCGATTTTAACTTCTTTATAATCATAAATTTCTAGTTTGATAGGTTTAACATAAATTTTAGCTGTCTGTCTTTTCCCCACCTCGACAACATGAATTAATCCCAGTTCTTTTAATTTCTTGATTGCATAATTAATTGTTCTTAATGATTTATTGAGTTTTTGGGCAATTAAGGACTGATTGTATCGACAGAAAACTCCCAATTCATCTTTCCAATCTTCATTTCCTTTTTCACAATTAATCGCTGAAGCCAGGAATGATTTATAAATCAATTCATAGACATCGCGAGTAGTTAAATTTAAAGATTTATATTCGTTTGATTGTTGCAAATCTGCTATTTGTAATTTAAAATTTATTCTCCCCATGAAAAAAAGCTCCTTCTTTTTTAGAAAATGAGCCCACATGAATAAAATTTTATAGACAAATCACTATAATTTAGATATAATATTCATGTGGTTGTTAATCATTTTTTAAACCGTAATTTCTAGTTTGGCGACTTGGTTACGGTTTTTTTAATGAATTTTGTTAAGTTAATCTTATAACATAAATTAGTAAATTTCAAGAGTGATTTTATTTTATTCATAGAATCGCTCTTTTTTTTATTTATTTTTTGATGATATTAAGATAGTCTATTAGATTAAATTTTTATATAAATATAGACTAGAAATAAATTGCGCATCACTGCTAAGCATTAAATTGCGTATCACCAAAATAAAAAACAGATTATAACAATCTGTTTTTCGATAATCATTTTATTAGCAAACAAATTTTTGAAGGAAGTGAGTTCTTTTCCTGGTAGTAAACACTTAGAACTCACTTTTTATTGTTTGCAACTTTTTCAAAATATATTCTTTTTAAAAAGTGCAATTTTTTGCACATTAACCTTTCCTGAAAGTGCAATTTTTTGCACTTTTTTAAAAAATAAGATTGAAATTTACTATCCAGATGCTATAATTAATTTGAGGGTTTCAGAAAGTTGCAATTTTTTGCACTTTTAAATTTTAAATGGTGCAATTTTTTGCACATTAAGGAGAGAGTTTATGAAAAAGAAAAATTTTAAAACAAATGATGCTGAATCTGTAGTAAGCGTCGATATCGGTAATATTACATCAATATCAAAAAGTGCAACAGAATTAGTAACATTTGAAAGCAGATGCATCGATGCTGATGAAGTACATGAATTTGTTAATCCAGAGATTTTTGAAATAGACGGAAAATCTTATGTCATGGGGCAAGGTTCTTTTGAAAACAATTTAGTTAAACATCAAAAAGATAATTACATTGCTTTATTATATTACGCGATTGCAAAAGTTACAGATTCATCAAATATTAATCTAACTATCGGAGTCCCAGCTGGGCAATTTAAAAAAGAAAGAGCAAACATTCAAAAATTGATTGAAGATAATAATTGCAAAACAATTAAAATAAATGGAGAAGCTCGTGTGATCACCATTAATAATATCTTTGTTGTGCCGGAAGGATACGGTGTTAAAATAGAATTTTTTAATAAATCTAAGGAAACAACAAATGTTTTACAAAAAGGACTTAAAACTCTAATCATTGATATTGGTGGTGGAACTATTGATATCGCTGAATTTGATGAGAACGATAGATTCGCAAATGGTAAATCTATAACACTAGGATTATTAGATTTATATAAGGATGTAAGGGACGTAATAGTGAATGAACATTATTATAATGTAGATCTAGCAGATGTTCGTAAATATTTTGAGGGTAAATTAGTAATTAAAAATGATAACTTTGAAGATGACACTAGCTTTATTGAACCGGCTATTTCAAAATTTTATTTAAAATTTATTAATGAGTTGAAAGGCCTATATCCTCGACTCGAGCAGTACAATTTAATACTTTGTGGTGGCGGTGCTGATTATACAGAAGAATATTTCAGAGAATCATACCCACATGCTTTAATTGTGACTGACATCACAGCAAATGCAAAAGGATTTAGAAAGGCAGGCGTAGCCAAATGGCGTCAATCCGAATAACATTTACAAACGAAGAAAAATATTTAGTAGATTATCTTCGTAGCAAATCGAAACCTAATTTATTTATTAAAGATTTGATAAAAGAAGCAATGAATAGCGAATATTATCGGCTAACTGGCCAAGTGCCAGCTTTTTTCGGTAAAATATCTGATAAATCAATTGCTAATAATGACTTAATTATCGAAAAAAATGATAATATATCTGAGAATTTAACTTTCATAGATGAAGATGACGTTGATATTGATATCAGCGACATGGAGGATTTCTAATGTTGGTTAAAGATATCATTAGACAAAAAAGAAAAGAATTAGGATTAACTTATGAAGAATTAGGGAAAAAATGTGGGGTTGATAAATCAACAGTACGGAAATGGGAGCTAGGATTGATTAATAACATGCGTCGGGATAACATTATCCGTCTTTCCAAAGCTCTAGATATTAGCCCGCTTGTCATATTGGAGATGGAGGAGAATTAATATGAAATTTCTTGAAGATGCGGTTAACAAATATAATAAATCAATTATTGACCGAGAGATTGTTGAATGCTATGAAAGTGATTTTTTTATTAAAGACATCGAAAAATCAGATGTTAATTCTGATATAGAATATCTTTTTTTCAAAATGTATAAGAAAGAGTTTATCAATTATCTAGAAGATATTTATGCGAGCGACAAGTTTATAGCAAAATATTTTCAAAAATTCGATAAATATATTTATATTGTCGCGCTAAATTACAAATCAGCTTTAGGCGATAAATTAAATTATATTCAATTATATGAAGATGAAGAAACTGCAAAAAATGATTTATCTATTAGAAGAAAGAACTTAATTAATGCTCTAACAAATTTCTAAACAAAAAGTAGCAAGTGATTTCGGTCGCCTGCTACTTTTTTATTTTTTTCAAAAAAAGACTTGCATACGAATACTGCATGTAGTATAATATATTTAGGAGGTGAGGAAATGCTAGATAAAATAAAAGAGTGTAGCGAAATATTTTATAACTTCGCTACACCCATATCGACAATATTAGTTGGCTTATTAGCTTATATAGCAACTAATAACAAACCAAAGCGAAATAAAAAACGCTAAGGTTTAATAGAGGGTGTGCAACCACCCTCTTACTATTATAACATCTAGCTGAATAATATGTTAAGAATTTATTTGATTATATTAATGACAGTTTTTTTAATGTTTAAAAAAACATATTTAATCGGTAGCTTACTACTAATCTTCATATTTTATTATTTTAGAAAGGATAGTTAAGATGATAAAAAATAAACAAGCAGAAGCAAATAAACGCTGGGAATCTAAAAATAAGGAGTATTCAAATTATCTAAAGCAACGAACAACATCACGATCATTTATTAAAAATAAAGCGACAGAACAAGATATTGAAGAATTTCGTGTTCTTTTGGAAGAAAGAGAAAAAAATTTAGGGCTTTCAAATAAATAACTTTAAAAGGAGAGAAATAATAATGGGATATTTCAGTTGGTTAACAAGTGATACAAATAAATCAATTCCAGTCTGCAGAGAGGATCAATTTTTAAAGGAAACAGTTAATGGTCCGATTTATCTGCTGTGTCCAAATGGAGATAAGTTAGAAGAAAAAGATTATCATGGATTTGGTGTATTTGGGAATAAAGATGTTTATGAACTAGTTGCTCTGTGGAATGCTCCTGAACGTTGTTATGATAAAAATGGTGATTTACTTAATATCGATGAATTAAGACATATCGGCATAGAATTAGCGTGCTACGACAAAGATAATTTCAAATTAAAATATCCAATAAAGATTGTCGAAAACAAAAATTTATCTTATGCTGAAGTTCAGCCTTCGAAACAATGTCCAGATCAAGGATATTTTTATAGACATAGATTTATATGAGATGGAGGAATAAAAATGATAGTTTCTAAAAAGTATCTTTTAGATAGAAATTACGACAACATTTTACTTGGTAATAATGATTTTCAAATTTTAGTTCCAATTCCAGATTTCGATTTAGCTCATTTAATTATTGTAGAGGATCCAAAATCATTTAATAGAGAAGAAAAGACAAAACGTTTCGCACGCATTAGCGGATCGTTCAATCTATATGCAAATGATGATGTTATTATTGATGAAAACATCATTGAACGGTTTGATGAAGAAAGTATTTATGACATTTATTATCAAGGTTCTGATGTTTTATTTGTCAGCATGAAAGGATATTTGTAATGTCAGAATGGAAAAAAGTTATTGCACAAAGTAATTTAATTAAATACGATACGGGTCTGGCATATCTAATCAAAATCCCAAAAAATAAAAAAGGACGCGCATTTTGGATTCCATCTAAATGCGTCCAATTTATTAGGAAAAATGATTATAAAATGATTTTGAGCTATACTGATTATTTTGAATTCAGAACAAACGACGGAAAGACAATGTCAGTTGATGAGTTTGAGTCTTATTTTGATAAATATGAATCTTATTTTGATGAATATGAAAATCCAGTACATCGTCCTGAAGCTCTTGATCCATCAAAGTTAACAATTGAAATTGATGATACTTTATTAGATAAGGAGAATGATTGATGACATGGAAACAGATTTTAATCCCTCGAAATTACATTGCTGAGATGAATATATACACTTTTAATGTTAAAATTCCGCGTGATCATCGAACTTTTACAGCATTAAAAGGACAATGCTTGCTAGGAACTGACATATTAAAAGTATCATATATGGATGGATTTGATTTTGAATTAAGCGATGGAGGAAAAATAACGGGAGATAATTTAGCAAAGATTTTTGAATTATCTAAAAATACTATTTTTACTGAAAAGCATCGAGAAGAACAACTGGATAAATTAAATATCCCACGACTGACAAATCTAAAAACTAGACATAAACCTAATCGTCTAAGTTTTGATGATATAGAGGAGACTGTAGATGAGTCACTTATTGACTAATCTTTATCCTCACCAAAAGAATGCGGTAGAAAAATTAAATAAGGTCAAAGTTGGCGCACTCTTCATGGACATGGGAACGGGTAAAACATTGTGCGCCTTTTCCCTTTTTGATCAACGAAAAAAACTAAATAAAGTCAATAAAATGGTTGTTCTTCTTCCTAAGTCTACTGAAAAAAATTTCATTAAAGAAGTTGAAAAACATACAGATTTTATGATTAATAAAGATATTTATACATTTGGATTAGAGTCTATATCTCAATCGGATGCTATTTATTTAAAAGCAAGTCGAATTGTTGATGAAAAAACATTTCTTGTGATTGATGAATCGACATATATTAAAAATCATCGTGCCTTGCGAACGATACGAGCAATTGAATTGTCTAGAAGATGTCACTACAAATTAATTATGACCGGGACTCCAATCACAAAGTATGTTAAAGATTTATATAGCCAATTTTATTTTTTGAGTCCAAAAATATTAGGATATGAAACATTTAATAAATTTCGCGACAATCATCTTGAATACGATAAAAATAGTGGAAAAATTTATAAATCTCACAACATTGAGTGGCTTAACAAAAAAATATCTCCATATATTTATGAAGTAGATTTATTAGATATTAAAGAAATGCCTAAAAGAGTTAGAAAAATGTATACTTATTATCTTAATGATGATGCAGTCACAGCCTATAATCTTGAAAAATTTTCTTTTTTTAAACTTGATAATGATTTACCTCAAACATTACTTTATGCCTATCTCACAAATTTACAGAAAGTAGTTCTTTACGATAAAAACCGCGTTAAAATTTTGAATGATATTTTAAAAGAAATTGATAGTTCTAAGCAAGTTATTATTTGGTGTCGTTTTAATCAGGAGATAGAAAACATTATTGAAGATTTAGATGAAGATTATGCAATTTTCAATGGTACATTTAAACAACAAGATGAATTTATATCTGGTAAAAAGAGATTATTAATTGCAAATCTCCAAACGGGAAGCCATGCTCATAATTTTCAAAATGCTCATTATCAAATATTTTTTTCAAATAGCTTTGACTATGCGACAAGATTGCAAGCTGAGCGTCGAACGTGGAGAATAGGACAAGAAAATAAGTGTGTATATATAGATATCAAATCTAATGCAGGTATAGAAAATATGATTTTTAGATGTCTAGATAAGAAAGAAGATTTATTAGATAAATTCTTAACACTTTCTAAAAAGTATAATCGAAAAGATTTCGAAAATTATCTCATGAAGGAGCTGGCAATTATTGAAGATATATCACGAACAGAACGTTCTTGACGCAGCAATAGAACGTTTAACAATCGCATTTACTAATTTTGATAATGTTTATTTTAGTGTTAGCGGAGGAAAAGATAGCTCTGTAATGGTCCAACTTGCTAATATTGTTGCAAAAAAGATTAATAGAAAATTTGATGTTCTTTATATAGATTTGGAAGCTCAATATAAAGCAACTATTAATCACATCGAAGAACTAAAAAAATTATCACAAATAAGAAATTTTTATTGGGTGTCGTTACCGTTAGCACTTCGAAATGCAGTTTCTCAACTACAACCAAAATGGATTTGTTGGGATAAAGATGTTCAAGATTTTTGGGTTCGTGACATGCCCCAGGATAGCATTAATATAGATAATAATCCTTTCCTCTTTTTTCATAAAGGAATGGAATTTGAAGAATTTATTGTTGAATTTGCAAAATGGTATCAAGAAAAAAATAGTGGATCAGTGGCTTGCGGTGTTGGAATTCGCTCAGATGAGAGCTTAAATCGATGGCGAACAATTGCATCAACAAAAAAAGATACCTTTAATAATTATCAATGGACTACTTTATTGAAAGAAAATAATAAAAGGTTAGATGGCATATATAATTTTTACCCTCTTTATGACTGGCGAACAGAGGATATTTGGGGAGCGGTAAGCAAATTAGATTTAAAATTCAATAACATTTATGAAATGATGTACAAAAATGGCGTCAGTATTCATGAACAACGGTTATGCCAACCGTACGGTGATGATCAACGTAATGGATTAGACCAATTTAGAGCTTTAGAATATGAAACTTGGGAAAAAATTTTAAATCGTGTTAATGGAGTCAATTTTGGGAATATCTATGCCAGAACTTCTCTTCTAGGAAATTTAACGTCTGAAAAACCTGATCACCTCACATGGGAACAATACACTGTATTTTTGCTTGAAAGTATTGGTCTATATAACCCGGATTTGAAAAAACATTATATTGAAAAAATTAAAAAATTCATGAAGTGGTATGAAGAGAAAGAAGGATTTGACCTTTCGGCAATTCCTGAAGAACAGGATAAAAAGTTAGAATCTCAAAAAAAGGTTATTAGTTGGAGAAGAATTGCTAAGGCAATAGAACGAAATGATTTTTATATGAAACGATTATCTTTTAGTCAAAACAAGTCAGATGAGGAAAAATTAAAAAAATTTATTACTAAATACGATAATTTACTTAGTATTGACACCCAAACAAATGATAAACATTTAAATAAATTTATAGAGAGGGAGTTAAAAAGATGAAAATAGAAATGCCTGTTATGAATGTAAAAATGGTTAAAACATCAAAAATTATAGCAAATGACTATAATCCTAATAAAGTTGCCAGTCCTGAGATGAAATTATTAGAGCATTCTATTAAATCAGATGGATACACACAACCAATTGTCACTTATTATAATAAAGATGAAGATATTTATATTGTAGTTGATGGATTTCATCGATACACTGTTGGGAAAAAATTAGGACTAGATGAATTGCCTGTTGTTGTGATAGATAAAGATATTAAAGATCGTATGGCTTCAACAATTAGACATAACCGCGCTCGTGGAACACATCAAATTAAAGATATGAGTTCGATTGTATCTGCTCTTTTTCAACAGGGTTGGAGTGATGAAGAAATTATGAAAAATCTTGGAATGGATTTAGATGAAGTTTTACGCCTTAAACAAATAACTGGTTTAAAAGATGCTTTTTCAAATCATGAATTTAGTCGTTCATGGTCTGAAATGATTGAAAAAGAGGAGGAATAAAATGAGCAGTTATATTTGCCGATGCCAAGTTAAAGTTAGAGATGAGAATTTTGATGAAGAAATCGGATTTGGATTTGAGCATTATGGAATTTTCGAGTGTAAGTTTATCGAAGACGAGTGGAATAAAGATAAATTTGCTAAAATCATTGATTTAACGACCTTTTTCAAAAAATTAACTAAATCTAGATTATCGTCAGAAGAACTTGACTTATTAGAGATTTTTCTTAAAAAAGCAACAGAAGGAATTATGACCGAAATTGAAATCGGTGATGATTATGACTATAGCGACCTTTATTTGAATGTATCTATTAATAAATTAGAGAAGTTTATCGATGAAGATGACCTTCATCGGGGGTGGTATTTGGGATATATCAATATTGACTCAGATACCCAGGACGAGGGAGACGTGATTGACTATGTTCTATCTAATGAACAGGAAGGCTCTTTCGATGAGTGGGACGTTAATAATGGATATGTCGAATTAGAACGGATAGCTGACGGTTGTTGGATAGTTCAAGTTGGACACGCCTAAAATAAAAAAAGAGCCTCGTGGGCTCTTTTAATTTAACACACCGGCAACCGCTTTGCGGAATCCGTCGCCTAATAGGCCAAAATCGATTTTTTAAGGAGTTCGGGGGTCTCCTCTTCGGAATAGGCGATGATTTTAGAAATCATTTAGACGTTAATCCGCTTATAT
>CATLBU010000026.1 GCA_949879835.1 uncultured Bacilli bacterium | reverse complement strand
TACCAAAAAAATAGGTAGCAAGAAATAACAACACATTAATAATGATAATACCATAAGTAACATATGGTGTTTTTTTCTTGAATACTTCCTCTGCTTTTAAAGATTCATTCTCATTTTTATCACTAATATCTTTTGTAATTTTTAAGAATAATTCCATTCCTTTTTCTTTGAAATTTGTATTTTTCGTAATATTTGGAAATTCATTGATAATAAAATCATATTTTTTTAAGTCTTTAACAGTTTGAATTCCCGCACAATATACATGATTCATGTGTGTATATGGTTGAATATCCACATTATCCCCTAAATTCACAAATAAACTTAATGTCGATAAATGAAATGACATGGTTTTTTGTTTAATTTTTTGTACAATTTTTTTCGTACGAAATAAATCAAAATTTAATTGTTCTTCATTATGAATATAGTTGGATACAATTCTAATAATTTGATAGTTTTCATCTAAATTTTCTAACCATATTTCATTCTTTGCCCCGTGTAAAACGATAGGACTATATCCTTGTTCTGTAATGAAAAAATGTAACAATTTCATAACTAATTCATCATTTGCTTCTATTCTTACCTCTTCCATAATTCCTCCTGTAATATTATTTTAATATAGTTCATAAGTTATGTAAAGAGGTGGCTTATGAAAAAATTTTTCAAATTCTTAATTATTTTATTTCCTTGGTTCTTAAGCGGTCTTATTTTTAAAGTAGATCCTACTTTTTATACCAATCTTCATCTACCAAAGTTTGCACCACCCACATACTTTTTTGGAATTGTTTGGACTATATTGTATCTATTAATTGCTCTTAGTATCTTTCTTGTATATAACAGAATTTATTATAAATACATTGAAAGTTATAATCGTTCTTTAATTTATAATTATATTTTTAATCAATTATATGCTTTTATCTTTTTCACTATAAAAAATATTTTTCTGGGTTTTGTGGATACTGTTTTAATTTTTATTACATCTTTATTTCTTTATTACGAAACAAAAGAAATTAATACAAAAGCTAGTTATTATTTAATTCCTTATTCTTTATTCTCTCTTTTTGCACTAATTTTAAATTTAACTATTTACTTTATGAATCTTTAAATTGATTCAAAATATTCTGAAAGCATTCTGGCAAAACACTATCAAATTCCATATAATTTCCTGTACTAGGATGAATAAATCCTAGTGTTTTAGCATGCAAACATTGCCCTGTTTCATCAATTATTTTTCTTCTACCATATACTGGATCATTTACAACTGGATAACCAATATAGTTTAGATGAACCCTAATTTGATGAGTCCTTCCAGTTTCTAGTGATAATTCGATTAATGTTGTACTAGAATACCTCTCAATTACCTTAAAATGGGTAATTGCATCTTTGGCATTTACATCTGTTACAGCCATCTTTTTTCGATCATGTAAATCCCTTCCAATTGGTGCATCAATTGTTCCTGTATCGGTATTTACAACGCCCCATACTAAGGCAATGTATTTTCGAGTTGTTTTCTTTTCTTCCAATTGTTTAGCTAAAATCTGATGGGCTTTGTCATTTTTTGCTACCATCAATAAACCAGTTGTATAAGCATCAATTCTATGTACAATCCCTGGGCGAAATTCTCCATTTATCGTACTTAAATTTTTAGAATAATACAAAAGGCCATTAACTAGTGTCCCAGATTTATTTCCAATGGCAGGATGAACAACCATACCATTAGGTTTATTGACAACAATAACATCTTCATCTTCATAAACAATATCCAAATCTATTTTTTCTGGAATCGCTTCCAATCTTTCTTGTTCCATTTCTGGTATTATTATATGATCCTTTTCTTTCAAAATGTAACTTGCTTTTACTTTTTTTTGATTGACTAAAATTTCTCCATTTTTAATCATTTTACTTAATTTTGTTCGACTAGCATCGACAAAGGATGGTAAAAGGGAATCTAATCTTTTTCCTTCATCCGTTGTTGTAATGATTACTTCTTGCATCTTTTCTCTCCTTTCACCATCATCCATAATATTAAAAAGGCACTAATAATGATAGATATATCCGCTAAATTAAAAACGGGAAAATCATAATGAAAAATTTGAAAATCTAAATAATCGACAACATATCCTCTAAACATTCGATCTAATAAATTTCCTATAATTCCACCTACTAATAACCCATAGGTAATTTGTTCTATTTTATTTAATGATTTGCCATTTATGAAGCATTGATAAATCATCAGTAAAGCGGCTAGCGCTATAACAATTAAAAATACTCGATTACCTGTTAAAACACTAAAGGCAGCTCCATAATTTTGAACATAGGTAATAGAGAAAAAACCAGAAATACACTTTATACTTTGTCTTAGAAATAGTTGGTGCTCTACAATTATCTTTATAATCTGATCTAAAAATATTATAAAAACAGATAATAGACTTATATATATCATTGTATCACCTTTTCTATTATATCACACTTTTCTACTTTAACATCTCTTTTAAAAACTGTCCAGTATAACTTTCTTTTACTTTAGCAATTTCTTCTGGAGTTCCAAGGGCAACAATATTTCCTCCTCCATCTCCCCCTTCAGGCCCTAAGTCAATAATATAATCTGCTACCTTAATCACGTCTAAATTATGTTCAATCACTAAAACGGTATCTCCATTATCTACAATTCTTTGTAAAATTGATAATAGTTTCTTAATATCATGTGTATGAAGTCCCGTAGTTGGTTCATCTAAAATAAATAAACTTTTCCCCGTTGGCTTCTTTTGAAGTTCTTTTGCTAGTTTTACTCTCCCTGCTTCTCCACCACTTAGAGTTGGTGCACTCTGACCTAATTTTATATAAGAAAGACCCACATCAGATAACATTTGTAATTTATTTTTAATTTTGGGATGATTTTCAAAAAATTCTAATGCTTCTTCTACACGCATTTCTAATACATCATAAATGCTTTTTCCTTTGTATTTTATTTCTAGAGTTTCCGTATTATAACGTGTCCCATGACAAATTTCACAAGGGACATATACATCTGGTAAAAAATGCATCTCTATTTTTTTGACACCATCTCCCCAGCAAGCCTCACATCTTCCTCCTTTTACATTAAAAGAAAATCTTCCTTTATCATATCCCTTTAATTTAGCTTCTTTCGTAGAGGCAAATACGTCTCGAATATCATCAAAGACTCCTGTATAGGTTGCTGGATTCGATCTTGGAGTTCTCCCTATTGGTGCCTGTGATATATCAATTACTTTATCTATATTTTCTAATCCTTTTATTTCTTTATACTTCCCCGGTTTTTCTTTAGATTTATATAAATTATTAGATATCGCTTTATAAATAATTTCATTTACTAAACTACTTTTTCCACTTCCACTAACTCCTGTAACACAGGTAAAAGTTCCTAAAGGAATCTTAATATTTAGATTCTTTAAATTATTTTCGCGTGCCCCCTTTACCTGTAAATATTTTTTATTTCCTTTTCTTCTTTTTTCTGGTATATCTATTTTCAGTGTTCCATTTAAATACTTTCCAGTTAGACTATTTTTATTTTTCATCACTTCTTCTGGAGTACCTTCTGCTATAATTTCTCCTCCATGAAGTCCTGCTGCTGGTCCAACGTCTACCAAATAGTCGGCTGCAAGCATAGTATCCGTATCATGTTCTACTACGATTAATGTATTACCTAAGTCTCTCATATCCTGTAACGATTTAATTAAACGATTATTATCTCTTTGATGAAGACCAATACTTGGTTCATCTAATACATATAAAACTCCCGTTAAATGGGAACCTATTTGAGTGGCCAAACGAATTCTTTGTGCCTCCCCACCACTTAATGTCCCTGCACTTCTACTAAGGGTTAAATAACTAAGTCCTACATTAATCAAAAATTCTAAACGTGATTTAATTTCTTTGATAACTAGTTTAGAAATTTCCTCTTGCTCTTTGGTTAATGTTAATTTGTTAAAAAAAGTATATAGATCTTCAATACTTAAATTGGTTAAATCATAAATGCTCTTTTTTTGAATTAAAACGGATAAAATAGAAGAATCTAAACGTGCTCCTTTACATGCTGGGCAAGGTAGTTCTGTCATATATCCTTCTATCCAATCACGAATCCAATTACTTTTTGTTTCAATGTATCTTCTTTCTAAATTTCGGATAACTCCTTCATAAAAATTTTTTGTTGTTCTAGTATTTCCTGTTTTAGATACATAGTTAAATTCTAATAATTGATCTGAGCCATATAAAATAATATTTAGTTGTTCTTTGGTTAAGTCTTTTATTGGAACGTCCATTTTAATATCATAATAATTACAAACAGTAGATAATTCTGTATAAGTAATATTATTTTTATCATCAATATTAATTGGTTTAATAGCACCATCTAAAATGCTTAAATGGCGATTTGGAATTACTAGATCTTCATCTATTTTGTACTTAATTCCAAGACCTTTGCACTCTGGGCATGCACCGTAAGGTGCATTAAAAGAAAACATTCTGGGTTCTAATTCTGGAAGGGAAAAATCACAGTCTGGACAAGCATAGGATTCACTCATCAAGAACGATTCTCCACCAATTACTTCGATATATACACGTCCTTTTGATAATTTGGTTGCCTGTTCAATCGATTCATATAAACGACTACGAATTCCTTCTTTTATAATTAAACGATCTACTACAACATGAATATAATGCTTTTTTGTTTTAGAAAGTATAATCTCTTCCATTAAATCATACTCTTTATCATCAATAATTACACGAACATAACCATCTTTTCGAAGACTTTCCAAAAGATCTTTAAAGGTCCCTTTCTCACCATAAATAACCGGACTCAAAATTTTGATTTTTGTTTTTTCAGCTAATTTCAAAACTTGGTTTGTCATCTCTTCCACACTTTGACTGGAAATAGGACGATGATGGGTTGGACAATATGGTACACCAATTCTAGCATATAAAAGACGTAAATAGTCATAAATTTCTGTAACTGTTCCAACAGTACTTCTAGGATTTTTACTTGTGGTTTTTTGATCAATACTAATGGATGGAGATAATCCTTCAATACTATCTACATCTGGTTTGGATTCTCCACCTAAAAATTGTCTTGCATAGGCACTTAAACTTTCAACATAGCGTCTTTGTCCTTCTGCATAAATAGTATCGAAGGCTAGACTACTTTTTCCACTCCCACTAACTCCCGTCATAACAATCAACTGATTTTTAGGAAGTTCTATCGAAATATTTTTTAAATTATTTTCGCGCGCTCCTTTAACGATAATTTTATCCATGTAATCACCTCATAATTTACTTATTATTATAACACCTTTGTCAATAAGTATTATACCAAACATTTTTTCGCTTATCAAGTTTCTTTTCTATTCTAACAAAAATCATTGACGAAGTCTTTTGAAAAGAATATAATACTGAAATAAAGGAAGGGGGAGTGCTATGTTCGAATTTATGATTGGTCATATTCGTCCAGACGATGTTTTTTGGGGAGATATTAAAAAGTGTACAAAAGAAGCAACAACTATTGTAACTAAACAATCATATCTTTTAGATGATTTTGAAATAGAGGCTAATAGAACACAAATTGTTCCACCAGAAACAGAGGATTATAAAAGAGGGGCTATATTAATTAAGATTAAAGATCAGGGATTTGTAGATTTAGATTTGTTAAATGATTCTTTTCAAACTTTCTACCATCTTCGAAAAGATATTCAACAAAAAGAGAAGGAATTAAAAACAATGATTATAACCACCTACCCTAGGAAAAAGGATGATTTATTCGTCAATCCTGGGTCCTTACAGGCCTATTATAGCCCTGATCAAGATTTTAAAGTAAGGGTGAAACAACTAAAACTAAATCAACAATATATTCCTCATAAATAAAAAGATTTCACGAAATCTTTTTATTTTATTATTTTTATCTTTTTATGGTCTTCTATACCATAATATTTTTTAAATACTTTTTCATGATATTCATTAGTTGGATTACTATTACAAGGGGCATATATTGGTAATTTTTTCACTTGAATAATACTTTGATTCGATTTTATTTGTTGTTTTATGAATTGTTCTCTTTCTTGATTTACATAGTATAAATAAGAATATAAAATCAAATATAAAGATAGAACACTTTCTCCTAAAATAGGAATTATTTTTTTCATTATATTAGGTATTTTGATATCTGATATAATCCACAATAAAGAAATCGATACTAAAATATTGGTTGCAAGAGCGGTACGATAGCCCCAAGTGGGAGATAATAGCATGATTCCATTTGCTGATATTCCAATTAAAAATAGAACAAAACAATAGATATTTCTCTGATTTTTGATATTTTTTATCATCAAAAATATGAAAATACTAACAAACGAAATCCAATAAAGAATAACGAGTAAATTATGGGAATCTATGATAAAGTTCAAATAGGAAATTTGAAGAATACTTGTATGATAACCTATAATCGTTAAAATAGGAATTCCTGTAACATAAAAAATTAATAAATTTTTTACAATTTTATTGGTAAATTGTTTTCTAATGAAATAAATCATAACAATAATCCATAATATCATTAAATAAGCATTAGAAATAAATGTGTAATACATAAAATTAGGAATATTATATAAAATTTTTCCAATTAGGGATAACTGATTAAACTCTACATTTTCAATTTTTGTTCGTAAATTAGAACCTGGAGATAATAACATGAAAATGGTACTAAATATAGACAGAATAAAATTACATAGTAATATTTTATCTGCTTTTTTTGTACGGATATATGAAACAATATTGATTAATAAATTTGTAAGTACCAATAATACTGCCATATGTTCTACAAACATGGGTAGTATGAAATTCAAAATGCCAAAATATACTATGTGATTCTTTATTTGATTCGTTTTCAAATAATATAGATACATGATATATAACGATAAAGGAAACAAATATGTAATATTTCCTGCTATCCATGTAATACTTTGTGAAAACATGTAAATATTCATTCCTATCATGCCAAACAGACTAAGAAAATAAATTGTTTTTTTATCTTTTGGTTCAATTATTTTGACAGTAAAATAAATAATACTTGTAATTAACAAACTATTGATTATATTCCATATCCATTTATGGTAGGTTAAAAAGTTAATAAATAAGCGACTAACTAATCTACCCTCCCAATCAAAATACATTCCAATTGCCTGTCCAATCATATGTCTTAATCCTTGGGTTCCAACCATATAATTTCCCCAGTCATCTCCAGAAATTGGAGATAAGGATAGAATAATTATAAAAAACACAATGGTTACAATAATATATTTTTTTAATTTCATACTTCACCTATATTCTAATGGGATTCATATCCATATCTACATTTATTTTTTTATGATTGTGATAAATTTCACTTACTTGCTCAAGTTCTTTTATTATGATATCTGTTTTTTTATATTTCATAATAATTTGAATTTGGTATACATTATTAATTTTAGGAATACTAGAAAAGCTAGGACCTAAGATGATCACATCTTTTAATTGTTTGGATTTTAAATACTTTACAATTTTATTTGCTTCCTCAATTCCAACTTTCTCTTCTTTAGTCCTTATTCTAATTAAACTCAAATTATAATAAGGACTATATTTTAATATTTTTCGAAGTCGCATTTCCTCTTGATAAAACTGAAGATAATCATGTGCTTTAGCATAACGAATACTATAATGATCGATATTAAATCCTTGAATTACTACTTCTCCTTTTAATTCTGCTCTTCCTGCCCTTCCAGCAACTTGATTTAATAGTTGAAATGTTCGCTCTCCACTTCGAAAATCTGGTATATTTAAACTAGCGTCGCCATTAATCACACCTACCAAAGTCACGTTTGGAAAATCTAGGCCTTTTGCAATCATTTGTGTTCCAATTAAAATATTATATTTTTGATTTTGAAATTCCTGAATAATTCTTTCATGGCTTCCCTTTTTGGTGGTTGTATCATTATCCATACGAATAATTTTAGAATTTGGATAATGTTCTTGGATATAGATTTGTAGTTTTTCTGTTCCCATACCATATTCATTGATTTCTTTACTATGACAAGTTGGACAAATGGTGATTTTTTTATCGCCATATCCACAATAATGGCATCGCATAGTATTGGAGGCTTTATGGTAAGTAAGTGGAATATCACAATATGGACATTTGTGGGTGTATCCACACGATTTACAGGTCAAAATGGTAGAATAGCCTCGACGGTTTAATAATAGGATGATCTGCTCATTCTTACTCAAACGCTCTTTTATTTTTTGATCTAGTATTTCTGAAATGATACGATTTTTCTTTTTTATTTCTTCTTTCATATCTACTAAATATACTTTTGGTAGATGTTTATTAATTCTATTTTTTAATTCACATAATTCATAAATCCCCATTTGTGCTCGTGTATAACTTTCAATCATTGGAGTTGCACTTCCCATAACAACTGGAATCTTATATCTTTTTGCTCGCCACAAGGCAATATCAATCGCATTATATTTTGGGTTATTTTCTTGTTTATAAGTGGTTTCATGTTCTTCATCAACAATAATGATTCCTAACCTTTTGAAAGGAGCAAAAATTGCACTTCTGGCGCCAATTGTAACTTTCACTTCTTTTTTTTCTATTTTTCTCCATTCATCATATTTTTCTCCACTAGATAAACGCGAGTGTAGAATGGCGATGGTACTTCCAAATCGTTTTCGAAAGTTCAATACAAGTTGTGGGGTTAAACTAATCTCAGGAACAAGAACAATTGCTTCTTTTTTTTCTTTCATAACCTCTTCAATTAAATGCATGTACACTTCTGTTTTTCCACTTCCTGTTACCCCATGCAGTAAAAATGGTTGAAACCGATGTCTCTTTTTTAATATTTGATTAATTACCTTTTTTTGTTCCTCTGTTAATTCTACCTTTTTTAAATCTTTTTCTACATTTTCTTTTAATCGATATTCTTCTTTTTGAATTTCTTCTAAAAAGCCATTTTTAATTAAGGTGTTCACACTAGATACAGAAATACTAGTGGCAACCTTTTTAGGGATTTCATTTGTTTCTTGAAATAAATACAAGATTTTTTTTTGATTTTCTATTTTGATAGAATCAATATTTTTATTTTTTATTTGTAAGTATGAAACGTATTTTTTAGATATTTTTGTTTTTTGTTTTG
The DNA here is from genome assembly GCA_949879835.1 of uncultured Bacilli bacterium. The sequence continues at coordinate 1,870 of CATLBU010000026.1, read as the reverse complement.
CTTTTAAGGCAGTTGGTAACATCGTTTGATAGCAACTAATTAAATTACATAAAGTTTTTTTAGATATATACTCTCCAAGTTCCAACATTTCCTGTGTTAAAACTGGATTTTCATCTACAACTTCTATAATTTTTTTTAAAGAGTATTCTACTTTTTCATAGGGTTTTATTTTGAGAATAAATCCTTCTAATTTTTGTTTTCCAAAAGGAACAACTACTCTCACTCCTATTTTGATTGTTGATTCCAATTCTTTTGGTATCATATAGGAAAATGTTTGATCTATATTTTTAGTTTTTATCTCTACCAAAACCTCTGCAATCATATTATCAACCTCTAATTAGATATTATCATTTTTAAAATTAAATGGCAATAAAGAAAATAATCATTGCCATTTTAAAATCGGATATCCATTATTTATTTGATTTATATCATCTTTGAAAGCATCTCCTAATATATTTGTTAAGCCTTTAATTTCTTCAGAAGTTTTGCTAATACCTTCTCCACCTAATGTACAAGTATTTAAATAAAATGAATTATTTATTGTTTTTTCATTATACGATAAACACTTATTTTGACTACCTGAACTTAATATACTACCAATATTATAAGTATTACTAACACTTGATCTATTCAGTCCTACAATTCCACCAGAATAAGAAATTGCATTAGTTGTGGTGGATGTTATAGCATTTGTATTATAGCAATTTCCCACTACACTAGTCTCATAATTTGCCCCTACAACTCCACCAGTTATAGTATCCCTAGTAGAGGTTCCTATTACCTCTCCGCTATTAAAACAATCTAAAATTTGTCCAGCTGTACTTCTACCTACAAGGCCACCAATATATCCATTATCATTGCTATTTGGATTATATACTGATGATATACTTCCTATATTAGATGAATTAGAAATTTCTCCTGTATTTTGTCCTGCTATTCCACCGACAGTTCCACCAAAATAGGTTGTATCATTATTGGCATAATTTGCTACTAGTTTTAACTGTATAAAAGCTTGATTATGACAATCACGGATATTCCCAGAATTAATGCTAGATATTCCACCAACTCGGTAAATACCTTGAATATTCCCATGAATCGTTAAATGTTCAATATTACCTTCATTGTTTCCAAACATACCTTGATAAGGGGCATCCCTATGAATTAATAAATTTCTAATTATTTTTTTATTTCCATTAAAAGTTCCCCTAAAGGCATTACTTGAATTTCCTATAGGTATGAAACCAGATGAGGTAGTTAATTCTTCATAAATAGTACCTACTATACCATCTCCATTAATATCTCCATAAACTTTACTAGAGGAATCTAAATAACTAGCATTATTCTGAAAATCCAAGTCCCTTAACAAAAATAAGTTTTTATTCTCATAATTGATTCCGTTATTAACATCTATAGATAACAAGACTAAATCTTCAATTGAATTTATATAGTATGGATTACTTAAAGCACCCGTTGCTGTTGCACTTCCATTTTTTATATTATATAAAGTAGGAAAAACTGTAGTAGACACATTTTTGGCATCACTCTTTAATTTACTTAAAATTCTAGAACGAGAAGAAAGGGTTACTAATAACGTTGACATCAAAATTAAAAAAATTACTAAAATTGTATATAAAACACCAGTTGCTGCAAAACCATTTTTTTTCTTTTTCATTCTCTTATCCCCTCTTCTATTTCTAACTATCATTTTATAACATTTCTAATACTTAGTCAATTCTTTCATCTTTTAAGTTTAGGTTTTTTACGAAATTATTATATAAATTTATATCTATTTTTAAATTACTGACAAAATTTTTAAAGATTTAACTTAAAACTTAATATTTACCCACGCCAATATAGAACATCCCAAATG
>CATLBU010000025.1 GCA_949879835.1 uncultured Bacilli bacterium | reverse complement strand
TTTGATTACAACAATATCAAATCTTTCAAAATTTTTATCTAATTTATTTAGTACTAAAATTTCTCCATTGTGGAGTGTATTCTCCATAGACGATCCATCTACTCGAACCAATGTAACAATAAATGTTCGAATGAGAATAATTACCATTAATATTATGATATATGGCAGATATTCTTTTAATATATTTTTTATTTTTTCCATCTTATCACCTGAATTATTATACTATGTACTATTTTCAATGTAAATTTTAACGAATTTTCAATTTATAAAAAACGCTTGTCATAGCATAAATCCTCTATGACTTCCTTCTATTTGATCTTCCTCATCTAATTCTTCTATTTTCTCTACATATCTTGACCACCATTCGTGCAATTCAACAGATTCCGCCGCTAATTCTAAATCTAAATCCATTGGTTCGATTCTCGAATATTCTTCTGGATTAGAGGTTTGATTCTCCACGTTTATAGATGGTTTGGGCGCTTCTGCTACCATAGAATCAAATTTTTTTATTAATTCTACTTTTAAAAATCTATATGTTTTTGAATCCAATCTTCCTTCATCTAATATTTCCTCTAATCGTTTCTTAATTTTTCCTTGTTCTTTTCTTAAATATGCTGTATCTTTTAGAAACACTCTTCCTGTTTTTGACTGTGAATTATTATATCGAATGATAATTGGACTTATATGAACTCCTAGAAGTTTTTCTATTTGAGAAATTGCTTTATCCTGTTTTCTTTCTTCCTCTATGAATTTATCAATAAAACTTGATTGACTTCTTATCTCATCACGCTTTATTACTAAAGAATCAAGTAAGGAATTTAACTTCGTTTGATAATCAACTACATTTTTTTGAACATGTTCTTTTCTTAAATTCTCTATTTTCAAAATAATTTCTTCTTGTTCATCTTGCAATGATTTTAATTTTTCTTTATGCCTTTGTAAAGTTTCTTTTTTCATAATGATTTTCTCCTCTTATATCAATTTTTTTATAAATTTATAACTTACTTTCTTAAACCCGTTTTTTTCATAAAATTTATGGGCATTTTTTCTTTCAAAACCACTTGTTAACTGAAGAATATAACAGTCATTATCTTTTGCATAACTTATTATATTTTCTAATAATAATTTTCCCACACCATGTCCTCTATATTCTTCAGAGACAATAAGCTCGTCTATCGTTATAGTCTTTTCTCCATATTGTAATTGGTAATCAATTGTTGAACTTAAAAAAGCAATGATATTATTTTCTTTTACTGCTACAATATAATGTTTTTTTGGATCTATAATATTAATATTATAGATAGCTAAGAATTTTTTTAGGTTTATTTTTTCATTTTTTAATTGACATATTAAATTATAAATTTCTTTACTATCTTCATTGGTACACTCTCTTATTTTCAATATTATTTTCCTTCCAATTTCTATTATAATCTAAAATCTTAAAATATTTATTAATTCTATATTTCTAAACACTATTATAGCATGTATTATTTATAATGTAAATTGATAAAAAAATAAGACTTATGCAGCCTTATTTGTTGAAACTTTGTCTCTTCTTTCTTTAATTCTTGGTTTACTAGCCAAAGTTCTTATGTAATTTAGTTTTGCTCTTCTTACTTTACCTTTTCTTACGACACTAACAGATTCAATTTTTGGTGAATTAACTGGGAATGTTCTTTCTACTCCAATTCCAGAAGAAATTTTTCTAACAGTGAACGTTTTAGAAATTCCTCCACCAACTATTTTCATAACAATTCCTTCAAACGACTGAATTCTTTCTCGTTTTCCCTCAATGATTTTAACGTCTACCTTAACAGTGTCACCAACACGAAATTCTGGTAAATCTGTTCTAATCTGATTTTGTGTTATTTTTTCAACTAAATTCACGATGTCTCACTCCTTTTCTTTTTTTTGCAATCATAAATCTTTTTAGCGGATTACAACATTATAGATTTTATCATATTTTGAATAAAAAGTAAAGGTTTATCTACTTTTTCCTTTTATTTCATGAATTGGTTCATAATTATTCATTGTTTTATATATAATTTTAGTTTTTAATTCTCTTTCTAATAAATCGATTTTTTTCATTAACAAATGGATATATTTATCATCTAAATATTGTTGGTATTTTGCTTCTACGATCTCTTTATATCTTGTAAGGTCATTTAGAGCTTGACGAAGTGGAGCATCATCTGGATTTTCATCATTTTGATCAATAACTGCTATGATATAGCTTAAGTAATAATCCAATTTCTTTTTGATTTTTTTCTTTAATAGTTTTTCAATAAAGGATGGTTTTACTACTAACATAGAGTTTACTTCTACTCCTGGATATTCTACTTTATTTTGTGGTAATACTTGAAAACCTTTTAATATTTTAATATTCATCTCAGTTGCATTTATTCCATTTTTTGTTTTCTCAATTATATATTTCTTATAATTCATTGGTATCACCTTTTTCTAATAAATCTGGTCTTCTTTGCTCTGTCTTTTTTTTGCTTTCTTCTAAACGCCATTTTTCGATATTTGCGTGATGTCCTGATAATAAGACTTCTGGCACTCTCATTCCCATAAAATCAACAGGTTTTGTGTAAACTGGATAGTCTAATAAATTGTGTTGAAAAGAATCGTTTTGATAGGAATCTTCTTGAATGACACCATCTAATAATCGAACAACGCTATCTACTATAATCATACTAGGAATTTCTCCGCCTGTCAAAACATAATCACCAATACTTATTTCTAAATCAACAAATTCTCTAATTCGTTCATCGAATCCTTCATAGTGTCCACAGAGTAAAATTAAATGTTTTTTTTGAGAGAACTCATAAGCTAATTTTTGATGATATACTTTTCCTTGTGGGGTCATCATAATTACTAAGGAGTCTTTCGTTCGAACAGCTTCAATTGCTTGATAAACAGGTTCTGGCATTAATACCATTCCTTTTCCTCCACCAAAGGCATAATCGTCTACTTTTTTATGTTTATTGGTTGCAAAATCTCGAATATCGTGAATAGCAATTGTAACCTTATTCTTTTCTTGAGCTCGTTTTATAATAGACTCTTCAAAAATATGATCAAACATTCTAGGAAAAAGAGTTAATATATCAATCTTCATGAATAAGACCTTCTATATATTTGATATTCATTCTTTGATTCTGCAAATCGATACTTTCTATAAATTCAGGAAGATTAGGAACGAAATTTCTTTTTTTATTATGTTCAATTACTAAAATCCCATTTTGATGATTTTTCATAATACTATGAATGACTCCAATTAATTTTTGATTTTGATAAACTTTTAGTCCAATTAACTCTTCATCTAAGTACCCATCAATTTGTAAATTCTCTCTTTTTACATATACCCGCTTTCCCTTATATTTTAAGACATCATTGATATTATAAATTCCTTTTAGAGTAAGCATATCAAATATTTTATGATGACGATATGTTTCAATTACTTCCTCTTGTTTTTCTTTTCCTATATATATTTTGAAGCCGTTTTGAAATACATTATCTTTATATTGAAAATCTGAGAGTAGGCGTATCTCTCCTTTGATTCCATGTGTATTTACTATTTTCCCAATGTTGATGTATTGCATATTTCACCTACTTATCTAATTCATATAAAATAATGCTAGTAGCAACCCCAACGTTTAAAGATTCACATTCTTCATTCATATCAATATATATAAATTTATGACAAAGTTCTTCTACTTCTTCACTGATTCCATTTCCCTCGTTTCCCATTATTATAGCAAATTTTTCACTTTTTTCAAGGGTTTTGATATCGTTTCCATGTGTTACTTTTGTTCCTAGTAGATCATATCCTAAATTTTCTAGTTTAGGAAGGATTTCCAATAAATTCTTTCTAACAATGTTCATATGAAATAACATTCCTTGACTAGCACGTATTACTTTTTGATTATATAAATCTACTGTATGATCACCTAAAATAATGGTATCGATATGAAATGCGACTGCACTTCGAATAATGGTGCCAAGATTTCCAGGGTCTTGAATTTCATCTAATACAAGAATTCGGTTTCCAAATTCCATTTCTTCTTCTTTTTTATGACAAACTGCCATGACATTACTTGGGGACTCTAAATCACTAAGATAATACATGACATCATTTGTAACATAAGAAGTAGGAACATCTAAAGGAAATAAAGTATCTTTTTCTAATATTAGTTCATCAATAAATCCTTTTTTATAGGCTTCTAAAACTAAGTGATCTGTTTCTACTAAAAATTGTTTCTTTTTATCACGATATTTCTTCTGTTGTAATTTCTTTATATCTTTTATTTTGGGATTATCTGTGGATGTATATAACATAAATATCACCATTTATATTTTATCAAAAAAAAACTTATAAGTCTATTGTCTATAAGTTTTCCTTTTAACCTTTAAAACCCATATCTCTTTCTATCAATAAATGCATTTTTAGCGATTTGCTGATCTGTTAATGCTTTATCATGAATTCTTACTGCATATATATATCCTTTAAAGAAGTTTCCATCTCTACAAACATTACTAACATTTCTATCAGCAGGATTACACCCTAGTACTAATGGTGCTTCAGAGTCATTATAATTTTGTCCTGGATAACTATGAACGCTTACAAATTTATTAGTAGAAGTTGTATTCTCTCCTGAATATAAATTGAAATTTGTTAAACTTTGTGTTATGAAATTTCCATACGTATCTCTATCTAAAACTGTAAAAGTATACTCAATAGATAACGCACGATAATTTACTTTATTTAATGTTGAAGGAGTGGTAAAGGTCACATCATCATGATAACTATTCCCTATATTGGCTGAACCAAATCCATTTCCTCCAATTACAACTCCAGCACCTTCCACACTACTAATAACTTGATATTGTGATGAAGCATTACTAAGATCTATAGGTTTATATACAATTTCTATTGTAAAATTATTTTTATTCTTTATAAAATCGAAAGGCAAATAATCATCCACACCATCAAAGTATAAAGCACCATTTAAATTTTCCCACATTAGACAGCCTCTATTTGGATCATAGGCTCCACATACCTTTTGACCGTTTTGCCATCCACCTGTTGTTGCTACTGGAGCTGTAGTGTTATTTGCTAAATTCGTCCATGTACTAGAATTTGTGTTATTTAATCCATCTAAATGAGCTATCAGACTACTTTTTTCATAATCATTTATACTTGTTCCTGTAATATATTTACTAGTAAAAGTACTATCTACTTTTGTGTCCGTTCGGTTTGCAATTCGTGCAACAAGTTTAACATTCTCTTTTGTAAAAGTTAATTGTGGTACTTGACTTGTAGTTTTATACCATGTATCTGCAGCAATGTTTGTTGTACTTCCACTACAAGTAGCAGTCTCTGGAGTTGTTGAATTACCGCAAGATGCTACTGCAACACTACTAGTGGCTGAGGATTCTGCTCTAAAATAATAAGTACTTGTTGTTTGTGAATATATATTGGATGAATCATAAGTGATTTTTATTGTTTCTCCAGTCATATAATTACTTCCACTAATTGTTCCAATCCCAGTAGTTGTAAAAATTGGTTTATTTAAATCTGGAGTAGTAAATGTTCCTTCTACTGCCTGGGTTTTATTTTGATTTCCTACATTATCAGTAATTATGACATTATAAGAATATTTCTGATTTGCTTGTAATCCATCTATCAAACATCCTGTAATGTCTCCCGTCACTTTATTTTGATAATTTTCTGTGACTTCTCCTTTCGCATATTCACATACTACACTAGCAATTCCTGACTCTGTATCTTTAGCATCTATTTTAATAGTTGCCGCATCTACATAAACTTTTACTTGATTAGTAGTTGCATAAGGATTTTGTGAATCAATTTTCTTTACCTCAAATGGAGATGTATCTTTATAGTTGGTTCCATCTGTAGTTCTAGCTATAATTGTTCCATTTGATGTAAAGGATATTATTGGATTTTTACTGGTTGTTTTATACCATGTATTTGCTTTAATATTTGTTGTACTTCCACTACATGCTGTAGTTGACGTTCCACAAGCTGCTACCGCTACATTACTGGTTGTATTTACCGTTGTTTTAAAATAGTATTCCGAGACATCTCCACCAGTTTCTTTATAAGTAATTGTAACATTTTTTGAAGATGCCCAATCATTATTTCCAGGATTGATAGCAAAGGTGGCTTCACTTAATGATGCTAAGGTTACTTCTACTTTTTCAGAGGTTGAAGTCCAACCTACATTATCAGTTGCTCTTGTTTTAATATCATATTTTCCCCCTGCAGTAAGCCCTGTAATAACATTATTATCTTGCCATTTCCAAGCACTTTCAGCTTCACTAGATTTTTTATATCCATATTCTACTTTCTTGATTCCACTTTTTGAATCTGTTTGATGGTTTGTGATTGTAATTGTTTTTGTTGTTTTTGTTATAGTTGGCTCTGTTGTTGTAGGTGGGGTCTCATCAATTTTATCTACTGTTTTTTCTATGTAGTTACCATAATGCGTTCCTTGTCTAATTCTTGCTTTGATGGTTCCATCTTCTGTAAATTTAACAGTCGCAGTATTTTTATCAACATTAACAGGATTCTCACTATTTTTGATATACTCTAGTTTATAACCACTATCAGCGGTAATAGTTACCGTTTTTTCTTTTGCCCACCCATCTGGTACAATTATAGTTGGAGTTGGTAATTCCTTTGTCGTTTTATCTGTATGCCCCTTTGTTTTAGCACTCATACCATTACTACATCTTACATATAAGGTATAATTTGTATTTGGGGCTAAATCTTTAAACGTATAAGTATTTTTTAAAGGTTTATTCTTATTACTAACCCAATTGACATTATCTAGGCTAAATTCGTATTTAGAAATTCCACTATCTGGATCTGTACAAATTCCTTTTACGGTAATATCATTAATTCCTACAGAAACTACCTCTATTTCAGCTGTTGGTTCTGATGAATCGTAAAGATCTTTATATTCATCTCCACATCCCATTGCATCATTATCAACAATATAACATTTATACTTTTTTCCTACTTTGATAATTTGAATTTTTAAATCTGGACTAATCTTTTCTTCTGAGATAACATCTTTCAAATTATTCCCGTCTATGTAACCACCTTTCGTTAAGGTTTCTAAAGTAATTGTATTACTATTGGATAATTCTTGAATATGATCAGATGCATATGCTCTTGCCGCATTTAAAATATTATCGTATTGGGTAACACACATCTTTTTTTTATAGTTATCGACTTGATTGATTACAATTGGAACGGTAATTGCTGTTATAATTCCCAATATTACTATGGTTGCCAGTAATTCCGCTAATGTGAATCCTCTTCTTCTCATTTTATAGCTCACCTCTATACTAGTATCATCATAACATACCTCTTTTTTTTTTTCAAGAAAAAACCATCTTTATGATGGTTATTTAGGGTTCACAATGACACTCGCATAATTTGAAAAATCTAAATGATTAATGATATCATTTAACTTTTCATATTCTAAGTTTTTAATACGATTATACATATCTGTATTTACTTGATTAAAATAAATGATATCATTAGTGATTTTATTATTTAAACTATAAATATTATCACTCATATATACACAAGCTGCAAGAATCGCTTTTTTCTTTCGATTAAATTCTTCCTCTTTAATATCATTTTTACTAAATTCTTGTTTGATAATGTTAATTACTTGTTCTGTATTTTCTGTTTCGCAGTCAAATACAATTAATAGATGATTATCAACTTTTATTAATGAAAAATCAATATCTGTAGTCATTATTTTTTTCTGTTTTAAACGTTCTGACAACGCTGATGTAGGTCCGAATTTTAAATCTGTATAAATAGAAAAGTAATAATTTAAATCAAAGTCGTCTGTAATTTCTTGAATATTAAATTTATAAGATAGAAACATTTTTGGAATCGTTACATTCATTTTAATTTCATCTTTTTCTTTTGCAACATGATCAGGTTCAGAATATTCTTGTACTTTAATTTCTGCCATTTTCTTTAATTTTTTATTTTGCTGATTTTCTTTTATGATTTCAATTACTTCTTTTGGTTTCACTTTTCCAGTTACCACAACAAACATATTATTTGGATTATAAAAAGTTTGATAACATTGATAAAGTTGTTCCTTAGTAATTTTATAAATACTATCTACACTACCACCTACTGTATATCGAATTGGATTTTTTACAAAGGAATTGTAAATAATTCGATCATATCCTTCACGAAACGGTTGATCTTTATACATTTCTATTTCTTGTTCAATAATTCCTTTTTCTTTTTCAACGTTCTCATCTGTAAAATATGGTGCTTGGACAAAATCTAATAAGCAGTTCATATTTTGCTTAAAATTTGTAGCGCCTGCAAATAAATAGGTTGTTTTAAAACGGTCTGTTGAAGCATTAGAATCTGCACCATTTTTTGAAAATAAGGTAAAAGGATCCACACCATCTTCTTGTTCAAATGCTTTATGTTCTAAAAAATGGGCGATTCCCTCTGGTACTTTTATATAATCTTTTTCTCCAAAGGGAATAAATTCGTTGGTACGTGAACCAAATTTTGTTGTAAATGTAGCATAAATGTTATTGACATTTTTTTTAGGTGCAACAAATATCTCTAGTCCATTTTCTAATTTTTCAGTATAGATATCTGTTTCTAATTTAGTTAGAGGTATCTTCTTCATTTTCGTTTCCTCCTTTTAATAAATAAATGGTATGAATTCTTATTTTCTGACCTAAATTTATTAACATCTCTTTGTCTACCTTTTGAATTTGCTTCATTTTTTCTTCTACTAAATCTAAATTTAAATACTCTTTAGAGATAAAATTATTTAAAATAGATATTGGAGAATCTAAAATTTGTTGACATCCATTGATATAAGTTGTTTTGGCTTTTTCAATATCTTCTTCATTAAAATTTCCCTCTTTCATGTCTTCTAAACATTGTTTAATGAGTTCGGTTGCCTTGGAAAAACTTTTAGAATCAATTCCTGCTGTAACAATTACTAAGTGATCTAGTAACATAGAACTTGCCCCAATAGAATAGCAAAGAGAGTTTTTTTCTCTTACAATTTGAAATAACTTGGATTCACTTCCACCACCAAAAATAAAATTAAAAATTTGCAAAACATATTGTTTTTCAAAGTCAGTTAGTGGTGAAAGGTTTAGAGAGATGGCTAAATTACTTTGATTATAATTTCCTTCTTCTGTAACAATTTTTTCTTTCTCTCTATTTTCTATATTTCTTAAATCATGTCTTTCAGTTTCAATATTACGTTCATAAAAAGGAATCATATTTTCGATAACAGATTTTATCTTTTCTTCTTCAACATCGCCAATAATAAAGATATCTAGCATATCTTCTTCTATTACAGATTGATAGTATTCATATAAATTCTCTGGTGTAATATTTTCAAGTTGTTCCAAAGTACCAGAATACGGATAAGATAAGATAGATTCTGGACTAGTTTCTTCAAATAAGCGATGTTTACTATAACGATTTGGATTATCTTTAAAGCTCTCGATTTCTTCTTTGATAGATTGTTTTATAAAATCAAAACTATCTTGAGAGAACTGTTTGTTTTCTATATTTGGATAAAATAACAACTCCTTCAAAAAATCAAATGACTTTTGAAACATACCTTCTTCGGTATATTTTTCATTTAATAAATTCATCGAAAAGGATAAGATACTATACTTTCCACTTCGACTAACATTGGATTGGATCCCTATATTATATAAATTTTCTACTTCTATATTTAACTCCCTTTCACTTTTAAATTTAGAACTAGAATTCAATAATATAGAACTTAAGAATCTACGAATCGTAATTTCATCTTTTTCTACTTTTCTTTTAAAATTAATTTTGACGTTAATCGTTTTAAATTTATCTGTTTGAACGAAATGGATACGATAACGGTTCATATGATGTTTTGAATATTCCATGTTTTCACCTCTTTTTTATTATGGCTTTATATTTTATTTTATTCGAATTTTCTTTTTATATCATTTATTTTCTATTTTTATAACACTACATCTTTAAACTAGAATCTAAGGCTAGTTCAATCATTTCAATGAAGGCTGTTTGTCTTTCCTCTGGGGTGGTTTCTTCTCCTGTTACCAGACTATCTGAAATTGTTAGTAAACAGGCTGCATTCTTTCCAAGTGTTTTTGCATTATGAAAGAGTGCGAAAGATTCCATCTCGCAGGCACCACAACCTTTTTCTTGAATGATTCTTTTAAAGTTATCATTTTCTTTATAAAATACATCTGTAGAATACACATTTCCTATACTTACATGGAAATTTTTTTCTTCTGCAGTCTGTGTTATGTATAAATTTGTAGAAAATGATGCCTCAATTGTATCTTCTTCGTTTTTGTTTTGGACTTTTGCGTAACTTGAATCAGAATAACTAGCATTTACAAGAACTAAATCATATAAATTTAAATCTTTCGAGTAAGATCCTGCAGTTCCTACCCGGATAATTGTTTTTACATCATAAAATTTATATAATTCATAGGAATATATTCCAATGCTTGGCATTCCCATTCCAGATGCCATAATGGTTAATTTCTTATCATGATAATATCCTGTATAAGCATACATGTTTCGAATTTGATTTACTAGTTTTACATCTTTTAAATAAGTTTCGGCAATAAATTTTGCTCGAAGAGGATCTCCTGGCATGATTACAATCTCAGCAATTTCCTCTTTTTTTGCTTCTATATGTGCTGTCATATATCATCAACTCCTATTATTATTATAACATTTTCTTATTAGATATCCTATTTTTAAACAAGAAAAAAATAAAACTTTACAGTTTCCTTTTAAGTAAATGGGTATACATATAAAAATCTGAATCCATTAATTGTAATCAAAAATCGCATTTTTGTGATAGATATCATTACTTGCAGGAATCATTTCTATCTAAACAGTAAGTTAGAAGCAAGGAGGTAACAATGAGAAAAAAATATCCATTTGTAAAACAAGATGATTTAAAAGATTGTGCGATTGCTTCACTACTTATGATTATTAGATTCTATAAAGGAAATATGACAAAAGAAAAATTAAGACAAATGAGTAGAACAAACAAAAGTGGTACAACTGCTTATCACTTGATTGAAACAGCAAGAGCAATTGGATTTCGATCAGAAGGAATTCGCATCAAAATAGAAGAAGTTGAACATAACAATATTATCTTACCTTGTATTGCCCACGTTACAATAGATAAGATTTATCAACACTATATTGTAATTTATGAAATTAATTTTAATAAAAAAACACTCATCATTGCAGATCCCGCAAAGGGGATCAAAAAAATGACATGGAAAGAATTTAAAACTATTTACAATGATATATTGATAACATTATATCCTAAACGGAAAATCCCTATTTGTTATAAAGAAAAATCGTTTTATAAATAT
>CATLBU010000024.1 GCA_949879835.1 uncultured Bacilli bacterium | reverse complement strand
TAAATGAAATGAATAAAAAAGATTCTTATACAAAAAAAGAAATAGAGAATCTCTTTATTGAAAAATATGTATATGAATATGGAGCCTTTGATAAGAGATTTAAAGAACAAATCGCTACAGGTACAATTTCAAAAACAAAAAATAAATACTATTTAAACAAAAATGGAAAAAAATTATTAAAAAAATTTAAGTTTATAAAAAATATATATAATATTAAAACCCCAATTTAAAAAAAAAAACTACACTGTAGTTTTTTTTTGGAACAAATAGGAAACATTAAAACTTAAAAAATCAAAAAATAATTCTTTTGTTTCCTGATCGATGTCTTTTAAATTTTGAATTAAATGATAAGCATTTTTAATATGGGTTACATCATCCAAACGATAAATTCCACTATCAGAAAGTGCTCGAAAAATACTAGTAATCATCTTTTTCCTCTCCCCATCATTATGATCATCTAACCATAAATTCAAACTTTGATCTAATTTTTGACTGATTTTACTAAGAGAAGAATTCATAAAATGATCATCTTCAATTTGCCATGTAAAAATAGAATGAGAGGCTAAATTTCGTCTATTAGATTTGACTACTTGGTAGCAATCATCATGTCTAAGAAGTAAACCTACCAAAGAATAATTCGGAATAATATGCTGAAATTTCGGCTGAATAAAACGATAATTTCGAGATTCAATTTGCCTCTTTCTAAGTCCTGGTCCATCATTACTATACACCCTTATGATTTTTTTCTTAACAATATAATGCGTATACATACTAGCAACCAAAGCCAAATTTCCACCTTTTGAATGTCCTCCAACAATAACATTCTTATCAAATAAGTGAATATTATTATTTAAGTAAGCAATAGCATATTCCTGAGACTTAGTAGGAAATTTATAACACAATTCAAAATCTTCTCGCCAAGCACCAAGCAGACGATCACTACCTTCAAAGGAAATATAAATCATTCGATTCGGAAGTTGAAATTTAATTGCACAAAATTGCTGCTTCATATCCCCAATATAAATATAATGACTCATTAAAACATCTTGATATCGTTTCATATTTATAATTTTTTTTAATAATTTATAAGTCCCTCGTTGAGGAATTCCCTCTTTTGCTACCTCACTATATCGAAATTGACTTAAAAAAATAATACCAGCCTCTTGTAATGAAATCGTATCTTGTCCCTGTTGGACAATTCCTCCAAAGTTTAAATATGGCAACACCGAAAAAACAAGATTATCAACATCATTAAATGGTTTCTCAAAAAAAGTATAATCTCCATATTCTTCTACATAATGAAATATATTTGCCATATTCTTCAACCTCTTCTATTATCTAACGTTAATAAAAATAATTTCATATGTTTTTATCATATAACAATGACTAAAAAAAAACAATATATTTTATATTATTCCTTTAATAAATATTGCACATTAAACTTTAAAAAATGATAAAATAACTTTTTCGTTTCTGGATCAATTTCCTTTATTTTCTTAATAATTCGAATCGCTTTCTTCACTTGCAAAAAATCACTCAAAATGGTAATACCACTATCATCCAAAGCCTGAAAAATACTGATAATCATTTTCTTTCTTTGCTCTCTATTGTGATTAGAAAGCCATATTGCAATACTCCTTTCTAATTTTTGACTTACTTTACTTAAATTTGTTAATATAAAATGATCTTTTTTTATTTTCCATGTAAATAAAGAATGTGCTAAAAGATCATGTTTTGATGATTTCACTACCATATAATCATAATCATGAAAAAGTAAAATACCAACAACACTAAAATTAGGAATAATATGGATTAGTTTGTTTTTTATCTGAAGATAATCTTTAGAATAAAATTGTTCTTCTAATATTCCAGGTCCATCGTTATTATAAATCTTTATAATCTTACGTTGTATCCAATTCTTAGCATACATACTAGCAACCAAAGCCAAATTTCCACCCTTAGAATGACCACCAACAATAATATGATCATCACTAATTTGTATTGTATTATTTAAATAACGAATTGCTCGTTCTTGGGATTTTGTTGGAAATTGATAGGATAGTTCAAAATCTTCTCGCCATCCACTAATCAAATCATCAGTTCCCTCATAAGAGATATAAATTTGTTGATTCGGAAAATCAAATCGTAAAGCAGAAAATTGTTTTTCTCGATCCCCCTCATATATATAATAACTCATCAAAACTGACTGATATCTTTTTTTTAGGGATAATTTTTTAAAAAAAGTATATCCCTGTTTTTGAGCAATTCCCTCTTTAAAAACATTTTCATAAGAATGCGAAGAAAAATAAAGAGAACTAGCATCTTTCAAACAAATTCTTTCCCCATTAGATGGAACGATTTCATCAAAATCTAAATAAGCCAGAGAAGAAAAAATAATATTTTCAACATCGTTTAATCCTTTCTTCAAAAAACTAATTTCACCATATAAATCAATATAATCATATAAATTCATTCCATCACCATTATTATAGTTTATGCTTATAAAAAGGAGATAATATCTCCTTTAATCTATAGAAATAATTTCGTACTCTCTAGTTCCAATTTCCAGACTAGAAGCCTCCTCTACAATATGGATAGCGTGTTTCTCCTCCATTCTTGCAACCAAGGATTCCTTTCCCTTATCTTGAGATTGCATGATAGCATCGTAACAACATTGGTCAAGCGCCACAGGATCTAAACTTGCGAAAATTCCAATATCCTCCATCTCTGGATCATGAGGATTCGCATCACAATCACAATCAATTGATAATTTATTAGCAACATTAATATAAGCCATATTTTGTGGTTTAAAATAATCAATTACTGCTTTATCCGCTTCTGCCATACTTTCTAAAAAGCCATCTTGATTTTCGACATAATTCCACATCTCGTCTGGACTTATTGTTATTCCAACAGAATGAATCCAGGCTTTTCCATTACGAGAAGCTACTCCAATACTCATATTTTTAAGAGCACCACCAAATCCTCCCATTGCATGTCCTTTAAAATGAGATAACATCAACATCGAATCATAATTTTCAATATGAGACCCAACATAATTTTTCCCTTTTAAATGTTTTCCTCCCTCTACTGGAATTGCAATCTCTCCTTCTGCATCTAAAATATCACAAGGGGCAATATCCATAAATCCATGATCCTTAATCGCTTGAAAATGACTATCTACATCAAATCTTTTTCCACGATAGGCAGTACAACATTCTACAATGGTTCCATCCAATTTCTGAACCAATCCTTTTATCAAATTTGGAGATAAAAAATTATGTCCTCCAGGTTCCCCTGTCGATATTTTTACTGCTACTTTTCCACTTAATTCACAATTTAAAGCTTCGTAAACTTTAATTAATCCCTCACTACTAATATCTTTTGTAAAATATACTTTTGCTTTTTCCATTTATATCCCTCTTTTCATAATTTATTTTACATCATAAAAATTATCTTCGCAATACATGAATATTTATATCTTTAAATATTTTTGTTGACATTTGTCATTTTTTGGCATACAATATACAAGTATACTAATTTAGTTTATTAGTATACTTGTGAGGTGACTTTATGAACAAAAAAGAACAGGTTATTTTAGAAGCTAGAAAACTCTTTAAAAAATATGGGTATAAAAAGGTAGCAATGGATGAAGTTGCGAAAAAAGCACAAGTCACAAAAAAAACAATTTATACCTATTTTAAAGATAAAGAAGAATTATTTAAATATTTTATCAAAGAGGAATTAGAACAGATTAGACAAAAGATTGAACAAAAAGAAAAAGAAAATTTGCCTTTTATTGAATATGTTTCTAGTTGTATTTATGAAATGTTAAAAATTCGAAATGAAAGTCAATTATTTAATAATGTCTTAGAAGAGTTTAAAAATCAGGAAAACGATAATTTTTTAAAACTATATGATCAAGAGATTATTGAATATATTGAGTCAAAACTAAAAAAGGGAATTGCTTCTAAACAAATTAAGGAATGTAATACCGATTTAATAGCATTTATTATATATAAGGTTTATATTGCTATCATGTTTGAATATTCCAAAAGAATTGATGAAAAAAAAGTCACTGCGGAAATTACCGCCATATTAAAAAACAATTTATGTATCAGGGAGGATGAATATGAAAAAAAAGAAAGAAAATAGTATTTTTAAATACATTGTTATTGCGGCTGTTCTAATCATTCCATTTATGTATAGCTTTTTCTATTTAAAAGCATATTGGAATCCTTATGGAAAAGGAAATATTGATAATATTCCAGTTGCAATTATCAATCAAGATAAAGGTGACAAGGGTGATGCTTTAGTTAAAAGTATTAAAGATTCAAAGAAATTAAAAATTTCGGTTGTCACTGAAGAAAAAGCCAATGATGGATTAAATAATGGGGATTACTATGCAATCATTAGTATCCCAAAAACATTCACATCCGATATGGAAAGTGCGAAAAATGAGGTAAAACATCATGCGATGATTACTTACTCTCCAAATCAAAAAGCAAATTATTTAGCTAGTCAAATTATTAACAACGTTGTAAATGTAGTAGAAAAAAATCTAGATAACCAAGTAAATAAACAAATTGTCTCTACACTAACAAACAAATTAAATGAAGTTCCAGAAAGTTTAGAAACAATTGAAAATGGATTTTCTAAATTAGAAGATGGATCTAGCCAATTAAAAGAAGGTAGTCTTACCTTAAATAATGGAATTTCATCTTTAAAAGAAAACTATTCAAGATTTCATAATGGAGTTACTTCGATAAATAATGGATTATCAGAATTAAATAATGCCACTAGTAATCTATCTATGTTAAATGACAATATGGATGCGTTAATAACCGGAGTATCTACTATTAAGAATGGAGAAGATTACTTCAATAGCAAATTAAATACTTATATAGACGGTGTCCAAACAGAATTAAACTATACAAATAATATGATTTCCATTATTGTTAAGGAAATCTGTCCAAAAGTAATGAATGGTAGTGCTAACCAAAATGAAATCCAATTATGTGGTATCGCAAATGGATTATCTACTCCTTCTAGTAATTTTGAAAATAAGGACTTAATTACTCATTTGCAAGATAGCGGAAATTTGGTAAAAGCTGGAAGTTCTACTGTTCAAAACGGTATCACAGAACTAAATACAAAAGTATCTAACTTATCAGAAATAAAACCGCAAATCGCTAAATTACAATCTGGAGTACAAACATTAAAAAATGGCTCACAAACCTTATATAATAGTTCTATTGAATTACAAAATGGTATTCATCAATTAAGTAGTGGATCGAATACTCTATATCAAGGAATATCTACTTTAAATAGTAGTGTTGCTAATGCAAAAGATGAATTAAATACGAATATTAAAAATACCAAAAAAGAATTAAAAAAATTAGATGGCCTTTCTAATTATAGTGAAGAACCTGTTAAAATCAATACAAAAGAAGTAAATAAAGTGTCTAGTTATGGTACAGCTTTCTCTCCTTTCTTTATTTCCATTGCATTATGGGTAGGGAGTTTAATGATGTTTATTGTTCTTTATTACGACAAAGCAAACCGATTTGGTATTCTTGGTATTGAAAATCAAAATAGAATTCAAAGGACACTTGCTTACCATGGCTTAGCTACCTTATCGTCTATTATTCTTGGAATATTACTATACTTTTTATTAGATTTTGAGATTACTAATATATTCTTATATTTCTTAGCTATTATCATTACATCAAATGCATTTATGGCAATTATTGAATTTTTAATAGGAAATTTTCAAGATATTGGTAAATTTATCGCTTTAATTTTACTTGTATTACAACTTGCGGCAGCAGGAGGAACTTTCCCAATTGAAACGGTTACAAAAGGATTTAGATGGATGCACAATCTTCTTCCTATGACTTATACGGTAAAATTATTAAGAGAACCACTAGTAAGTATTCAAAGTAATTTGTTAATTAAAAATTTAATTATTGTCATTGCTATATTCGTTGTCTTCTTTGCAATCAATATAGTAATGGATATATATAAACAAAAAAAGCATCTTTAATGCTTTTTTTAAATCCTTTCTTTTATAATATCCTCAGAATTTAATTTTCCAATTAATAAAGAGGACGATGAATCATGATCCATCATATTCTTCCTTACTTTATTCTCATCATAATTGGCATAACAATATTTACAAAAATGAGAACAAGAATTATAAACACCAATATCTACCATTTCTACGCAATGACACTTCTTCTCTCCTCGTGCTTTCCATGTTTTAAAATTGGTCTTTCCTGTTAATTGATAAGCCAATTGATGAGATAAACATTCTCCTTTAGAAAAGCCAAATTCCACTAAATTCTCTTCTTCAAAACAAGTTTGAACATGCATACCATATTGATGCGCACTTTTACTAAATTGTTTCCCAATTTGTTCAAAATCTGTTTTCTTAAAAGGCTTCACCTTTAAAATACATTGGTTTTTCCTTACATTTTTATATTCATCTATAAAAGAAATAATGATTTTCTTCACATATCCCGATAGTAATTCACACAAATGATGAAAAGCATGAATATGATAATGAATATCATATTCATCACTTAAAAAAACAGGATCATATCGAATATATACATACTCTTTTCCTATAATAGAGCTAAGTTTTTTTATAGATTCTATAATCTCTCCTTTTGGTGGAACATTTGGTTCAATATCTTTTCTATACGGTGTAATCGTTACATGAAATACCATAGGATGTTTAATTTCATGTAAATGATTTAAAATAGGAATCGGATTTTTAGTACAAAAAAGAATCGCATCAACATTTTGAAAGTTAATTCGACTCACCTTCTTCGGATAAAACGGATTTCGAACATCTACAAAACCTGCATGATATCTTTTCATAAACCATTTAGTATAAAAGGCAACAATATCCGTTCTTCCACTAACATTTAAAATCATTTTTTTGGTTCTTCTCTTTGAAAAAATACAATTGTAATAACAATAACCATTCCCACCAAAACCAAAATGAATGGAATTATACTCATATATCCTACTGCATTCCAAATATCTAAAATAGCACTAGAATCAATAGATATACCGTATAAATAGTAAATCAATACCCCTATTAATAGAATAAATATGCCACCAATCATTCCTACGACCTTATAAAATTTACGGTCATTTTCTTTATAATGATTTAGCAGGCGATTAATTAGTCCAAATATAGCAATGACTAAAAGAATAAGCCCTACAATAATATATTTAATTCCACCGCTTAAATCTACTACAATGGCAGTCTGTGGATTCTTTTCTTGATATCGGATTTTTTTCTGACTACCTAAAGCTGGTAACTTCGTTACTTTATTTTCTGCTTCTATAAAATAAGTTTGCTTATCAATTACATAAGAGTAAGTTAATTTATAAATAACTGGGCTTTGTGTATTATCCATCTCATATTTCATGAAATATCCATCTGTTGTTTTATAAGCTTTTGTTTTTTTAATATCCGCAAAGTATTCCATATATCCCATATATAGAAAAAATATCCCTGTAATAAAAAATAATATTAATATTAATCTTAGAAATGTATTTTTATTCATATAAACTCTCCTAACACTATTTCCATTATAAATTTTTAAGTCAAAAAAAGCAATGCTTTTCGCATTTACCTTAAAATATTTTTAACCTTCTATTTACAATATTTTATGTTTTTCCTTTATAAAATACCTACAAAAATACTTAGAGCTATAATAAAAAGTTTTTATCTTTTTATTTATCCATAATCTGGCTTGATTATAGATAATAAAATTAGATTTTTTCAATTCTATCATCTGATTACTCTTATTTATATATCGAATAATTTCCCTTAATTTTTTTTGTTTTAAAAGATCCTCTATGTAATCTTCAAACTCTCTTTGTTTTATCTTGGAATAGCACACCAAATCAGAAAGAAATAAAGTTAAAAAATAGATCATTTTTAAAGAAGCTATTCTTTTATAATATTTTTTATCCTTAATTTTAAACTCCTTAGTTGCTTGATATAAATCATAATAAACATAAATTGTATCTTCCATTTTTTTCTTTAATAAATTGGGATCTTTTGAATAGGTAATTCCATCTTTATTCTCATTATATACATATAATTCATCTGGAATAAATAAAAATGATTGCATTTCTTTATAAATTTTTAAATTGCACGCTAGATCTTCTTTATATGTTAAATCTGATTCAATCTTACTAACATTTTTCATAATTCCTCGTTTTTTGATAAGTTGCCTACAAATAGAATCACAATGATTTGTTTTATATAACAAATCAAAAAACTGAGGTTCTAAATGTTCCATATCCATTAAAACATTACGATTTAAAATATTTTTAGGAATTTCTATTTTTTCATTTCGAAACACCTGGTATTGACAATGTACAATATCTACATGATATTCTTTTAAATTTTGAATCATGATCTCTATCATATCTTTCAGTATGTAATCATCACTATCAACATACATCAAATACTTTCCACTTGCTTTTTTATATCCTTCTAGCCTGGATAAATAGGTTCCTCTATTCTCGTGTTCAATTAAAATAATTCGATCATCTTTTTTCATTTTTCTTTTGATTAAACTGTTCGTTTTATCAGTAGAACCATCATCGATTACAATCACTTCTAAATTTTGATAGGTTTGGTTCAAAATAGAATTTAAACATCTAGTAATATATTTCTCGGTGTTATATGCAAGAACAATAACACTAATCAAATCATCTTTACTTAAAATCTTTTTCATAACTCCCCCTAAGGTCACTTTATAAGTATACTGTTTTTTTTGAATGCCGTCAACCCATTTTTTTACTTCTTCTTCGACCAAAAAACTTATAAATCTCCATGACCCCTATAATTGGTATGGAGTACAATAAAATGTAAATTAAATGAGAAATCGGAATTTTTGTTGTTTGTAAAATAGTACTAAAGAAAGGGACTTCCATAACAATAATTTGTAATAATATAGCCGAAACAATACTAAATATAACAAATGGATTTCGAAATAGAGATATTTGAAAAGTAGATAGTCTTTCGCTACGACAATTTAAAACATGAAAATTTTGAGCAAAAACCATATAAGCCATTACATAGCCTCTAGCAACTTTTACATCAAAGTGTAAACCTTTTATCAAATAAATCCATAAGATAAAAACAGATATTCCGATAAAAGTTCCAGATAATAACACTTCTTTACATAGAAGAGTATCAAAGATACTATCTTTAGGATTTCTTGGTTTTTCATGCATAATTTCCTTTTCTTCTCTTTCAAATGATAACGCCAAATCTTGAAGTCCATCTGTAACAATATTTAACCATAACAATTGGACAGCAACTAACGGCATTGGCATATTACATAAAATAGATAAAACAAAAAATAATACTTCGGCAATTCCACAAGAAAGTAACATGTAAATAACTTTTCGTATATTGCTATAAGCATTTCTCCCTTCTTCGATGGCAGACACAATTGATAGAAAATTATCATCTGTAATAATCATAGTTCCTGTTTCTTTTGCAACATCTGTACCACTTCCCATAGCAATACCAATATTAGCAGATTTAATAGCTGGTGCATCATTTACTCCATCTCCTGTTACTGCAACGAACTCTCCTTGTCGCTTATAAGAATTCACAATTTCTAATTTTTGAATTGGAGTAACACGGGTAAAAATGCTTTTTGTTTTAATAAATTGATCAAATATTTGGTTTCCTTTTTTTAAATAACAATCAATATCATCACCTGTTGTAACTTGATCGTAATCTTGTATCAATCGCAACTCTTTGGCAATAGAAAATGCTGTCAAGGGATGATCTCCAGTTATCATTACTACCTGAATTCCCGCTTTTTGGCATTTCCTGATAGAATCTAATGCTTCTCTTCGAATTGGATCAATAAAAGCAACTAAACCCATAAAAGTCAAATCAATAATATCCGATTCCTCATAGTGTTTTTTCTGTTTCATTTTTCCTTTTGCTATTGCGATTACGCGATACCCTTGTTTTGCTAAAGCATCATTTTGTTTTTGAATAAGGGAAGTATCTAATTTCTCTATTTGCTCTCCAATCTTCATAGAATTACAAAATGAAAGTATAACTTCTAATGATCCTTTCACTGTACAATAACAAGTTTGATTTTCTTGATAAAAAACAGAAGAATATTTTTTTTCTGATTCGTAAGGAATTTTATTGATGATATCTTGATAAATCTCTACATTTGCTTTTTTAGATAACGATAAAAAAGCGATATCGATAGAGTCTCCCAAAGAAATCCACTCATTATTTTCAAAACGCAATTCTGCTTCATTATTGATAGCTCCTAGAAAACTAATTTCTCGTGCCTTTGATAAATTTTGACCAATAATTTTCCCTTGATCGTTATAACCAATTCCTTCTATATCATAGCAAGAGCCATCTGGTAACAGAATTTTCTTAGCAGTTTGTTCATTCAATGTTAGTGTTCCTGTTTTATCACTAGCTATCACTGTACAACTTCCTAAACTTTCTACAGAATTTAGTTTTTTTACAATAACGTTCCTTTTGGCCATACGGTTAGAACCAATTGTAAGTGCAAGAGTTAAAGCCAAAGGCAAGCCTTCTGGCATAGCAGATACCGATAAAGCAATAACTGACAAAAATATCTCTGAAGGGCTTTCCTTTTTAATCAACAATAAAACCGTTAATAAAATAGAAACCATTATGACTAAAATACTAATTTGTTTGGAAAATTTTTCCATCCTTATCATTAAAGGGGATTTTTCTTGTTTTGTTTCGATTACTTTGTTAGCAATTTTTCCAATTTCTGTTTGCGTTCCTGTTTTAACCACAACACAAGTAGCCCTACCTGTAATAACAGAAGTTCCAGCAAAAGCCATATTTTTTTGTTCCGATAAACTAACAAAGTGATGAACCAGTTTATTATTTTTACTAGCTGCAACAGATTCTCCTGTCAATACTGCTTCATTAATTGTTAGATTAGTAGATTCCAAAATTCTTAAATCCGCCGATATTTTATTACCAGACTCCAATAATACAATATCTCCAGGTACTAATTGTTGAGCATCAATATCCATTTCCTTTTGATTTCGAATAATTCTTGTTTTTGTTTTTATAATCTTTTCTAAACTCTCAGCACTTTTAGAGGCTCTCCACTCTTGAACAGTTCCCATGATAGCATCTATCAAAATAATAAATATAATAGCAAATCCATCTATTTTTTCACCAATAATGAAAGAAAAAATAATTGCTACTATCATAATTATTATAATAGGGTCCATAAATTCGCCAATAAAAATTTGAAATATATTCTTTTTCTTTTCTTTTGGTAAGGTATTAAATCCATATTGTTTTAGTCGTTTATCTGCTTCTAAATCGGAAATCCCTGATAAATTAGTATCTAGTTCTCTCAATAATTGTTCTACTTCTTTCTGATATATTTCCATATTATCCTCCAGTATAATTTTATTATATCATTTTTTCTAGTAATAACAAAATATATGATATTTTTTAATCGTTTTTATGCTATAATTTTATTATAGAGGTGATACTATGAAAAAATTAGTTATTCTTGCTTTTATTCTACCTTTATTGTGTTGCGGATGCATGGAGAAAGAATTTACTTGCTCATCTGAAAAAAACGAGGATGGA
>CATLBU010000023.1 GCA_949879835.1 uncultured Bacilli bacterium | reverse complement strand
TAAAATTAACTTTAAATTTTCTTTTAATAATTCATTATCTTCTAATTCATACTTCTCTTTTAAATCTTCTATAAGACCATTGTTGTTCTTATCAAATGTATAAATGCCATCATATAAAGTACATGCAGTATTGTTATCTACAATGAGATAGCAAATACCATCTTTCACTTTTCCTTTATTTTTTCTATCTTCTTGATCTTGCTCTTTTGTTAGTCGATCAAGAGTATCTAAAGAATATCTTGTAGAAGGTATATTTACATCGCTAGTTCTTAATACGATAGCAACAATATCTAATTCCACTTCTTCGACCTCCCTATCAAATATAAACTTTAATTCACGAGCTTCTTCTTCATTCAATTTTAGGTATTCTTCTTTACTCATACCATCATTAAGAGATGAAAAAACGGACATTTTATCAACATCCGTTTTTACATAAACTTCCAATTTACCATTATCATTATTACCATAATATTTAAAATCTAAATTATACATATTATTGATAAGTTCATTTAAAGTATATATTTTATCTCTATCAATCATTATTTTGTCATCTCTTCTGCTTGTTCAACTTCATTGTCATTTGTTTTTACATTCTGTAAATGCTTATAAAAATTAACAATAGGTTGCATAACTGGAATTGAACCATCTTTTGTTTCAACATCTTTTGTAGTACAATAACCTTCTAATTGAATCAATGCTCCACTCCTAGATAACTTTACAAGTCTTTCAGCATCTTTATTCCATAAAGCATAATTAAGAAAATCAGTAATTTTATTTCCATCTTTATCTTTATAGTCTCTATCAATGGCAAGAGTAATATTAGCTACTTTATTACCATTTTCTAATTCCTTAATTTCAGGATCTTTTGTTAAACGTCCTAAAACACAAAATTTATTCATTTTTTCCTCCTATTCTTTCATTTTTAATCTATATTAAAACCCCTTTATTCTTTTATAAATTAATGTTTCTTTTTATTGTTTCTATTAGAAATTAGGATAAATCCTGCTCCCACAAGAATTACTAAACCACCAATTAAATTGATATAAGTATTAGATAAAGTGTTTGGTACTTCGATATTAACTAAAGTATCTTCGATAATTGCTCCATTTTCACTAACATCAAAGTAAATTTTTTCATCACTTATAACATATCCATCAATAGTTGAAATTTCTTGCCAATAGTATTTTCCATATTCCATTTCTAATTCGATATTTCCATCTTGATCAGTAGTACCTTCATAAATTAGATTTCCATCCAAATCATAAATTCCTATAATTACTCCTGCTAAAGCATTTCCATCTTGATCTACTTTATGAATAATAACTGTAGATTTAATTTTTTCATCTTCCATATTGGCTTTTACGATTTCTCCGTTATCTTTTATCTCAAACCACATAGGTTCATCATTTACAACATAAGACTCTGGAGCTTCCTTTTCTAAAATATAGAATTTTCCAACTGGAATATCTTTTAAGATAATTTTTCCTTCTTTATTTGTACGACCACTAAAAATTAGTTCATCATTTTCATTATAAATTTCTACTAAGGTTTCAGGTAATGGTTTTCCATCTGAAATACTTGTTTTTGTAAATTCTAAATTACTCTTAATTAAATAATTCTTTAAAGTAAAAGAAGTTTCTATGATTGGAGTTTTAGAATCAACATATTCAAGTTCAAAATCATACTCTTTTATATCAAGAACATACTTATCTTTAGTTTCAAGTTCTTTTACAAAGTATTTGCCAAGATAAAGTTTGTCAAAAATCAAGTTACCATTTTCATCTGTATAACCTTCAGCAACTAAATCACCAGCTTTAAATCTAATAATATTATTTAAAATAATATCTTCACGAGCATATAAGCCAAACTTAATTCCTTCTAAATTTTCATCGGTTTCATATACAAAACATTTTGAAGGATCTTCGCATAAATCTGAAATAGTATATTTTTCACCATCTTTATGAATTTTGATAGTTCCCTCTACTCTTTTATCTTTCATATTAGATTTAACAATTGTATCCGTTGCAGTTACTTCAAACCAAATCTTATCTTCATTAAGTAAGTAATTATTTGGTGCTTCTTTTTCTAAGACATAATAGCGTCCTATTGGTAGTTTATTTTTTAACTCATTTCCTTCTGAATCAATAATAGTAAAATTGATTTTACCTTCTTTATCAGTATATCCACTATAAATAAGTTCTCCACTTTCTGTATATAATTCAATTAAAGCACCTTCAATTGGTTTATCATCAATCATATCTGTTTTCATAAAATCATAATCAATAGTAATTAAGAAATTATCTATTTCTTTCATTGCTTTTACAACTGGTGTATATTGATCTTTATATTTTAGTTCAAAATCATATTCTTTTATATCTAATTTATAATTTGGTAAAGTTTTTAATTCCTTTGCAAAATATTTACCAAGATACATTTTTGAATATTTTGCATCTCCATTTGAATCAGTTTCGATGGTTGTTACTAAATCTCCTTTGTGATAAATTGTTTTGCCATTGTGAATGATATCTTCACGGGCATAGATTCCAAATACAATACCTTTTAAATCTGTCTTTACAAATGTCATTTTACCATTTGATACAATAACCTTTTCACCATTTTTATGAAGATTAAATTCACCTTCTACTCTTGTATTAGAAAATAAGGTTTCAAAAATAATTCCATATTCTGAATCAGTAATTACTTCCATATTTTCACCAATTTCAAAAGGATGAGAATTTGTATTCCATAAGTATCCATCAATTACTTGATCTACTTCTTCTAATCTATATCTTCCACTTGATAATTCATAAGGAGTGATAAATTCGCCATTTTTATCAGTTTCAAATACACAGATTTTTTGAGAAGTTGGATATGTTATATTTTGACATACATATTCATTTTTATCGATATTAAATATTTTGAATTTAATACCACTTCTTTTTATAACTTCATTTGTTTCAGAATCAATCTTAACAACTTTTAGTTTTGCAGTTATTTCTGAATTCGATATATTTTTATAAATAGTATCATCAATTTGTTCTTTGATTTCAAAATGATAATCCTCCACTTTATTAAAATTATTTGTACTAGTTAATTGTCGAAGTGTATATGTTCCATAAGGTAAAGTTGTTTTAAATTTACCATCAGAATCTGTAATAAACTCTGCAATCTTTTCATCTCTCGAATTATAGATTGCAAATGTAGCTCCAACTTCTGGTGTCATAAAACCAGTATCTGCTTTTGCATATAATTTAGTAAATTCATAAGTATTTGTTATAACTCTTTCTTTTGATTCTACTGGAATATAATTACAAGTATTATCTTCTTCTACAATAATTGTATAAACTGTAGGATCTAAATTATAACCTTGTGATGGTTTTACCTCTTTAACAGTATAAGTTCCTATATCTGGAAGATATCCACTTATAGCTCGTCCATTTTCATCTGTTGTCATAGAACCAACTCTATTACCATTTACATCGAATAT
The DNA here is from genome assembly GCA_949879835.1 of uncultured Bacilli bacterium. The sequence continues at coordinate 8,407 of CATLBU010000023.1, read as the reverse complement.
ATCGTACACGGCACCCTTTAAAGTTGCATCCCCCTGAGCTCTATTTCCTGTTTTTGAATCAGTTTTAACTAAAGAAATTTTTGCTTTTCTATTTTCTTTTACATCAATATGTATAGGAACATTTGCAGCAGTATTTTCTGCTGTTAATACTACTTCATATCTTGTAGAATCTAATAAATAATTGTTACTTGCTTTAATTTCTTGAACATAGAATTTTCCTAAACTTGGAAGATATCCTGATGTTGCTTCACCATTTGCATCAGTTGTAATTTCTGTTACTTTATTTCCATTAACATCGTATATTCCATAAATTGCCCCTTCTATTGAAGCATCATTTGGAACTGATCCGCATGAATCCTTTTTTGTAATAGAAATTCTACCACCTAATATATTAAGATTTAAATTAACATCTATAGGATCGTAACTACCAGCTTGTACAATATCTTGAGTACCTGGCTTAACATAAACAATTGTTGGATGAGAATATTTCACATCTCTTTTAGTTAAAGAAAGTGTAGTATTTCCAACTGCATTAGCAGTTATATATAAATCATTTCCACTTTTACTTGAACTAACATAAGAATTGTTTGATACTTCGTATTTTGATAAAACTCCACTTTTATCTGTTAATTTTAAGGTGTTACCAATAGCCATTTGATAACTTGAAGCACCAAAATCTGGTGTAGCATAATGTCTATTTAATAAATCTTCCATCTCTGCTATTTCATTCGTATATTTTGTAATTCTATTTCCATTTAAACTATCAGTAAAGTAAATATCATATCCATGTGGTACAGTTTTCCAAATCATGTATTGAGTAACACTATACCATTTTATATCATTATGATTTACTTCGCTATCACTATAACCATATCCATAATACGCGAGCAACTGAATTCTTCTCCATTGTGCTTGCGTCATATTTGCTACATAGGATTGATCGTAATCTTGTCCTACATAAGTTTCATTAGAATCTAATGGAGTTCCCGGTTCAATACAATAAACAAACTGATTATCGCTCTTTCTTGCAATAATGGAAAGTTGTTGATATTTTGTATTACTACCTTTAGTTTTGTTAATAAAGGTATTGGGAATCCATTGGTATTTGTCATTAAATTGTGCAGTATATGTTTGAGCTTTTACATTAAAAGTAGGACATACTGCTACTGCAATTAATAAAAATAATAAATATTTTAATTTTCCTCTCAATTTTCCCCCTTCTTTTAACCATTAAAAAAATACCTATTCGTTAGGTATCTCTGGCAATGGGATGTTGTGATAATCTAATTCTTCACTACTATTAGGTTTTGTTAAACTTAACATATAATATGTATCACCACAATCATCCTGATAATTATCGCAAAAATATCTGTATCCACCTTTTCTATACTTTTCTCCCATTTCTTGACATTGAGAAAATGATGAAAAATCAGCTCTTACAAAACTCATTGTAAACTTCTTTGGAGTACATGCTTTGGGTTGTTCTACTATTGGTAGAGTTGGATTCTCTTGTTTAGAAACAATTTCCTCTTTTTTAGAAGTATTATTTTGCGTATTATCTTTTTTACTTTCATTTGTTTTCGTTTGATTTTGATTGGTTACAGTTTCCTTTTCTGGAATAGAAATATTTTCTGTTTTTGATTCTTGTTCGTTGTCTTTCTTTTCTTCTATAACATTTGAATTTTTACTATCATCTACTTTGTTTATATTATCTTGTTCCTCATTATTAAATTCTGTTTTTTCAGTAGATAAATTTTTATCTACCTTTAAAAGTTCTTTATCTTTAGTTTCTCTTGTATAAAAGATAACTGATATACTAATAATGGCTACTAGTACTAAAAGGCTAATAATTACAAGAGGCTTTTTGCTTTTGTTTATCACAAAAATTCCTCCTTCTTAAATATACTTAGATTATATCGCATTATTAGTATTTTGTCAGCACCCTTTAAATAAGTTCTTCAATCTTTACGATAGGAACTTCTTGAACTGGCATACAATGAATATCAAGTGTCTTTTGATAATCGAGAATTTGATTATATAAAAGATTAACACAAATTGCCATTTCCTGATAGTTCTGTGTCGTAACATCTAAACTTGCTAAAGTTCTCAAATACTCTGGAGTTGTCATTCCTAACTTTTCAGCTCGATCACGAATTTGCTCCTTTAGAGTAATTGGTACTGTTACTTTTACAATATCGCTCATTTTTTCACCCCCTCACACAAAAAAAAGAAGACTATCTCTCTTCCTCATACAATGTTTCTAATGCTATCCAGCTCTTTACTAAGCAACTTTTCTTGATTGGCTGTATTGATCTAACACTTATTCCAATTTTTTCAGCAATACTTTCATGTGATTTACCTGCCATAAGGGCATGTGTTAAATATATTGCCTCATCCTTTGTAAGTCCTTTTGATAATGTGATAATAGAATCATAAAATTTAGACGCCCATATCATACTATCAATTTTCCTCGTTACAGCTTGTTCTTCTTTGCTTAGTGTACTTCTTTGACTATTTCCTTCTCTTATTTCATAAGAAGCAGTAATTTTAATAGATTCACTCAATGGAACATTAAAGTAAAATTTTAGTCCATTAAATCTTGAAAACATTTTAGATAACTTTGATTTAATATCATCGATATCATATTCATTACAGATACTTTCTGATATCATGCAAACGAAATCATCATCTTCACTATGATCTTCTGATATACTGATTACTTTTGTAGGTAATTCGTATATCATATTCAATGTTAAATTCAAATCCATCAAATCTACCTCCTCTCAAAGCAAAAAGAGACCTAAAGGCTGAATCCCAATAAGTCTCTTTTCTAATCTCCTAAGTTGTCTCTTTAATTTTGATTTTTTACTAGTTTCCAACCCACCTGAAATTGCTGTTTATTTTAATGGAATTTTTTGGAAATGTCAAGAGCTACTAATTAGAAACATTTAAAAATGAGTCTCTCCTTTGCAGAATTAACTCATTTTACTCCATTATACTCTCCTATACGGAAATGTCTAGGCAAAAAACTTGCAAATTTCATGCAAAAATGTTGCAAAAAACTTGCAAAAATGTTGCAACTCATTTTTATTTCCTTTTATTTCCTTGCTTTTCTACCATATTAAGAATCTTGTTAATGCTAAAATATTTTGCCAAAAATTTTAGATAATAAAATCTTAATAATGCCATTTTTTCACTTTTATATACCTTCTGAAGTAGTCCACCAGCTACATCTTTATCATCATCTATTGACATAAAAACAATATAAGTTCCATCTTCTAATACTTTTTCAGCACTAATATAAAATTGGTAATCTCCAATAAAATCATTATAAGCCTCTATATGAGTTCGTTCTTTATTTATATATCTTTTGTCTGAATATTGGCGATATTCCTTTAAATTAACTGGATAAGTGAATTGGTTTCTAACTTCAATATTAACTGGAACTCTTTTATTTTTATAATAATTGTGGATTCCCTTAGCACATCCTGTTAATATTTCAATTCCTAAGGCTTGATCCTTAATATCTCCCTTTTCACATTTTCCTTTTAAGAAATTAGTTATATATACTTCTCTTGAAAGCTCATTATACCCCAATATATCCTTTTTTTCTTTATCAGTATATAAATCCCCTAGTTTAATTATTTCATGTGGTTTTCCGCCAATCAAATCACAATTACGATAAATATGAATATCAAAATGTTCTAATCCACCTATTTGTTCCTCTAAAGAAATATCTTCTGTACGATCTTTTATTTCTTTTGATTGATAACTATGAACTTGGATATTCATAAGTGGGCCTACTTGTATGTTGATATACTCATGTCTAATTCTACCATTACTCTTATAGAAGTCTTTTGTTTCTATCCAACCTCTACGAGAAAAACCATAATGTAATAGATTAATATTACAATGAGTAATTAATTGATTATTTCTATTTCTAAAATTTATAGAACCATAAAAGTTCTTTTCACCAAATTTATCAAATTTAGGTAATTCTTCTTGATTATAATATTCAGGTATTTGTTGGTCTTTAAAAATTCTTTTAAAATCATCTTGGTTAAAAATACTTAATTCATCATTTGGTATTAAAGCACTACTATAAACTTCTGCTTTAGTTATTTTCTTATTCCCTTTTAATTGATTGTTAATCTTAATAAAATCGCTTAAATTATCAATAAAATGATATCCAGAGTGAAATAGTTTACCATAACCATATTTGTATGGGTGATTTTCCTTTAACATATCATGAGGCATCTCCCAATTTCCATCTGAATGATAAATGTCGATATAAGTAATAGGAATCTGATATTTCTTTACTGTTTCATTAAGTAATTTTTTTATATATTCGTACCCTCTGTGATATTGTCTTTGACACATAACCTTACACATAACATCTGATTTATTAGCTAAATCTAAAATATCATAATATTGCTTTCTTACTTTCTCTATACTTCTTAAACTAGTCATATTCTTAGTAACTGTGATTGGTTTATCTGTTAAAACATCAAAATTATTTTCAAGTGCGAAATGAATATACATATTATGAGCTTTTGGTTCTGTAGCAATTATAATATGAGTTATTTCTAATGTTTTACATACTGATAATAAATTGCTTTCAATTTCTTTTGGTAATAAATCATTATCTTTTAAAGAATCATCAATTGTAAATATATGAGTATCTTTAAATCCATTTTCATTTAAGTATTCTCTAGCATAATCTCTCTTTGATTCTAAATCTACTAATAAAGTAAAGTTTGTTTTATGTTTTTTAAAATAATTTAAATAAATTCTTTTTGCATGAGGACCTAATCCTATTAATGCAATATTTTGTTTTTTTGCTTTGTATTGTCTTTTTTTAAATTCTTTTTCAAAACTTCGATTCATAGCTTTTTGAATATATCCAATATTTTCTTTTTGCTGTTTTGTCAATTTCTTTTCAAATGGATCAATTTCAATATTTTGCATATTCATAGAAAAAAGCCCCCTTTCAATAAATATTGTTTTATATTATAGAGAACTTTTTTTAATAAGTAAAATACCAATTTTTTATAGTATTATTCATTTTTAAATAATAGAAGTTTGAATTATAAATGATTTTTATAATACTTTAAAATTTCATAATCTCTTCTAACAATAAATTTTGTATGATATACACTTTTTTCACTGTCATATTTTGAAGCAACTACTTTACCTTCTGAATCTTTAATTAGTTTCATAGCTGTATCTATATCTAACCATAACAGTTCTGATCCTTCACCTTTTTCTTGTTCAGTAAAAGCTGTATGACCTACATCTTCTACTACATGAGCTACAAAAATATAAGAAGTTTGTTTAAAGTCATCTAATGTTTTTAATTCTTCAACTGTTCCTAAGCAATCGTCGATTTCTACCTTACATCCTGCCTCTTCTAAACATTCTCTTTTAAATGCTTTTGTACGATCTTCATCTTCATCAATTCCACCACCAATGAGCTTATATTCGTTTTTAATACTTTTATATAGAACTGCAATCTTATTTTCACTATTAAATACTATTCCTCTTGCGCCCCATCTTTGTCTAGGATTTACAAAAGCAATACTATCTAATCCAAAATCTTCATCAGTTATTCTTCTTATACAAATCATAAAAACATCACCTACAACAAGTATTATACCTTTTTTTAGCGAAAAAAAAAATCAGTTTTATTTATTTTCTAAAACTAATTCAATAAATTTTTTGGTAATAAGATTAGTTGTATTTTTACTATAAATTATTCCAATATAGTTTTTAGGCATCTCAAAATCTAGTTTTAAAGCCACTAAATCAAATGTTTCCACTTCTTCTTTTACAAAATATCCTATATATTCATTTTCTTTAACAAAATCTGCCATTAACTTGCTATCTGGCATTTCAATTTTAGGATCTAAATTAATATTTATAGAAGTTAATACTTCATCTAGCATTTGTCTTCTTCTGGAAGCTCCTGATATGACTAATTTGTATTTAGTTAGATCATTGAATGTTTTAATTTTATCTCCGTATTTACTATAAAAACCTTTAGAACAAGCAAAACAAGTATCAAAATTACCTATTTGTTTAATTTCCATATTATCTTTTTCAGTAAAGTTTAAATTAGGAACATAATCGATTAAAACATCTATTTTATGATTTAATAGATAATTATTTAAATTGCTAGCACTATCCGTTATAATCTTTATTTTTACATTAGGATATAAACTATTAAAAATTGATAAATAATGAGATAATCTATTATCTGCAATATTTCTTGTAGTTCCAATTGTTATTTTTCCAATTAGATCTGTAGAATCATTTAAATTATTTTTATTATAATCATTGAAAGTATTAAACATAGTATCTAAATGCTTAAATAATTCTTCTCCATCATTTGTTAGTTCTACACCTTTATTATTCCTATTAACTAACTTCATTTTCAAATTTTCTTCTAAAAGTTTTATACTTCTACTTAATGATGGTTGTGATACATTATTGATTCCAGCAGCTTTCGTATAACTCTTGCTTTTAGCCACAAGATAAAAATCATATAAAAATGGTAAATTATTTCTTAAATCGTACATAATAACACCCCTTAAAATTGATGTTATATTATCACAAAAATAAATAATTGTCAATAATACTATTTATTTTTAAATAGTTAAAAAGATAAACCAAAATTGATTGATCTATCTTGTAAATTGTAATTTGTTATTTACTACATTGGTTTAAGATTTTTATTAAGTCTATCTACCATCCAAGCAATTCTTTTTTTTCTTCCATCATCAGTCTTGGCATCAAAATAGGCTTTAGCATAGGTTTTCTTTACTGATGGAGACATTGACTGAAAATTCGTATAAGCAAGTTCATATTCTTTTAATATAGTAGATACCTCTGAAATATGTTTCTCTGTTATTTCCATAGATTTTGGAGCATCCCATTGCCCATTATTTTTGGCATCTTCTATCTTCTTTCTACCATATTCAGTCATAAGTCCTCGTTCTTCAAGACTCTTTGTTAATGCTTTATTTTTTTCAGACCATTTGCTTTTTTCTCTACGCATAGAAAAATACTTTTTATAGGTTTTATCATCAATACTTTGCATTTGTCCATCAATCCATCCAAAGCATAGTGCTTCTTCAAGTGCTTCATTTGCTTTTATTGTTTTTGGCTCTCCATATTTTCTAAATAAAAGCCAAACACCATCTTTTGATAAACAATTTTCAGATAACCAATTTCTAAATTCTTCTCTATTAGCAAATTCGATTATATCTTTCATTGCATATCCTCCTTACAAATTACTATTTTTCTTTCTCTTTAATTATATCAAAAAAAGAGTAAATCTTAAATAAGATCTACTCGATAAATTGTAATTTATAATTTGCTTATTACTTTTTTCTGTCAACTTCTTTGTTTACACTATTGCTAATAATATAGAAATTGGAAATATAGCTACTGGATAAAATTCTTATTTTCAATTTTTCAATTTAAAAATTTTCTTTTGGCGCTTAGTTTCAAATTTCCAATAACCATGATTACGATTTCGATGTTTTTTTTGAATCTTGTTTTGATTGTTTTTCATGGCTTGTTCAGCATTTAATATAATAGCTTTTTTTTCGTTGGAAACAAATTTAAGAAAAACATCATATAGGTATAGCCATCCATCGTATGAGATCTCAGTAAGCGTTGACTCTAATTTGATTTTTAAAAACTTGCAAATGCGTTTTTGTTGCTCATAAGTAAACAATTTTTTTGTTTTATCTTTGAAAGTATTTCCAGACGCTAAAAATATATATGATAAAAAATTTCTATAGTCTGTCGCATCCTCAACATCTGCTGATGTTTTTCTTTGAAAGTGAGCAAAACATATTCGTGCATTTGGCACAGGATAAAAATCTGATGGTTTAAACTCATAAATCAATTCAGCGGAAAACCAAGGTTTGTATAAAAGAGACCTCAAACTTTCGTTATAAAAAGGCTGTCCAGAATACCTTAGAAAAGCTTCATACTGCATTATGAAATATATATCTTCAGGAGGATTATCATCTTCAAATACTTTTTTCATAATATCAGCAGTTATGTTAAATGGAATATTTGCACATACTTTATATGGTTCTTTTACTGATATTTTATATTTTAAAAAATCCATCTCTATTATTTGAACTTTTTTAGATTCTTTATACCTTTCAGATAAAGTTTTCGCTAATTTTGCATCAAACTCTATTGCTATAACTTTCTTGCTTTTTTTTGCAAGTTCATTGGTAATAATTCCTTTTCCAGGACCTATCTCAATTACAATATCGTCGTTACAAATATTACTCTTTGATAACAAGGTCGCTACAAGTTGTTTACTATGTAAATAATTTTGCGAATGTTCTATTCCCATAAATACCTCCTTTACAAATTACTATTT
>CATLBU010000022.1 GCA_949879835.1 uncultured Bacilli bacterium | reverse complement strand
AAAACTTTTTCAAAATTATCTCCTCCTTTTATCAATATAGCACATTTTTCTTCTGATGTCATTAATTTGAATAAAAAGTTTGTACGAATAAAAATATTGACAAATCATACTTTATATGAGAATATAGTGATATTAATTTGAGAATATACTAAAATGAGGTGAAATAGAATATGAAATATGCAGAAAGAATAGAACACTTATATGAGTTAAGAGGTCAAAAAGAAAAGTTACAAAAGGAATTAGACGCTATAAATCATGATATTGACGAAGCAAAAAAAATTGTAATCATATAGGAATTAATTTAGGGTATAAAGATTGGATGTCTAATACTGGAAAGATGAATATATGTTTAATTTGCGCTAGACCAGGAAACTATTTTGATCCAAGATATCTTGTACATGCAGAAGAATATCTGGAAGAATTTGATCCAAGTATTGAAGAAGAATATCAAGAAAAATTTGGTATAATTCAAATGATGGCATTGGGAATTATGAAAAAATACCCAGAAATAGGAAGAGAAGAAATAGTAGTACTACTAAATCATTACATTCAAAGTCATATTGCAAAAAGAAAAGAAAAAGAAAAAACTAAGACTCATCATTAACAAAAGTTAAAAATTAAGATGCTTATTATATTGACAAAATGATATTTTTCGATTAAAATGAAGACAGAATTAAAGATTTTGATTGGGATAATATTACCAAAATGTTATTTTATAAGAGAGTTAGTGGTTGGTGTGAACTAATATAGCTTTTGATGATTACTACCCATGAATTGAACTCGAAAGGGATTTCCGGAGATTTCCGTTATCAAAAATTAAGTTATAAGGTAGGATGGTACCGCGTTCAAACGCTCCTTAATATAGGGAAGCGTTTTTTTTGGGAGGAGAAAGTGATATGCAAAAAAATAAAAACTTTGTTAGTTTGAAACAGACAATTGAAATTAGAGAATTTATGAGAACATATTTAAATGTAGAGTATGATGGGGAAGAAAAAAGAATAACTCATTATGAAATGAATAAATATTTAATGGAAAAAGGATATAAACTGCCAGTTAAAGTAAGTTTTTCTAAAATTAATAAGCAAAAATTAAGTGATGGGTCTTATGTGCTTGTTAGAGAGGAAACAAAAAAGAAGAAAAAAGGAAAAATCATTCCTTATGAAAACCCACTCCTTTTATCTTTTGGGAAATTACTTAATGAATTACAAAGGGAGAGAGATTATGATAAACTGCGTGCAATTCGAGAATCTATTTTAGCAGAAAACAATTTAGAAGAGGACTGGTTAGGGAATATCGTAGAGAGGTATCCAGAAGAAGACATTGTCGAAGTTAATGTACGAATAAATCGTCAAAAACACTATATACAAACAGGACGAAATCGTTATAGGAAGAAGGGTGGATATTAATGATTAATATCAAAGAAAATGAAAAATTAAATATTTTGAATCATAGTTGTGCCCATTTACTTGCCCATGCTGTAAAACATTTGTATCCTAACGCTAAATTCTGGGTAGGACCTGTAATAGAAGAAGGATTTTACTATGATATTGATTTAGGAGATCAAGTTATCAAAGAGGAAGATTTACCTAAAATTGAAAAGGAAATGAAAAAAATATCTAAAGGGGATAAATACATTAATCGAATAGAACTATCTAAACAAGAGGCTTTAGAGATGTTTCGAGAAGATCCTTATAAAATTGATTTAATTGAAAGAATGAATGATAATACGATTATCTCTGCTTATAAACAGGATGATTTTATTGACTTATGTCGCGGACCTCATATGAAAACAACAAAGGCTATGAAATATTTTAAATTGCTTAAAGTAAGTGGAGCTTATTTTAAGAACGATTCTAAAAATAAAATGTTGCAAAGAATTTATGGAATTTGTTTTGAAAATGAAGAAGATTTAAAAAATCACTTAGAAATATTAGAAGAAGCAAAGCTTCGTGATCATAGAAAAATTGGAAAAGATTTAGAAATCTTTATGATGGATGATTTAGTTGGAAAAGGACTTCCTATGTATTTACCAAACGGATATATCATATGGGAAAATCTAGAAAATTATATAAAAGATAAAGAAAAAAAACTTGGGTATCAACATGTTTTAACTCCACCTTTAGGAAACGTGGAATTATATAAAACCAGTGGACATTGGGATCATTATAAAGAAAATATGTTTCCTAAAATGGAAGTAGAAGGGGAAGAATTTGTATTGCGTCCTATGAATTGCCCTCATCATATGATGATTTATTCTAATAAATTACATTCTTATAAAGATTTACCAATTCGAATTGGTGAAATTGCAAGAGATTGTAGATTTGAAGCAAGTGGCGCATTAAAGGGAGTAGAAAGAGTACGATCTTTTTGTCAAAATGACGCTCATTTATTTGTAACTCCTGAACAAATAGAAGAAGAATTTAAAAGTGTAGTGAATTTAATTTTGGAATCTTATCGAGAACTAAAAATAACAGATTATCGTTTCGAATTATCTCTTAGAGATCCTAAGGATACTGAAAAATATCATCCAGATGATGAAATGTGGGAAAATGCTGAGAATAAACTTAGAAAAGTACTTGATGATATAGGAATTTCTTATACTGAGAAAGTCGGGGAAGCGGCTTTTTATGGACCTAAGTTGGATGTACAAGTCAAGCCAGCAGTTGGGAATGAATACACACTATCGACATGTCAATTAGACTTTTGCTTGCCAGCTAAGTTTGATTTAAAATATGTAGATAGAGATGGTATTAAGAAAACCCCAGTTGTTATTCATAGGGCAGTATTTGGAACAATTGATCGATTTATTGCTTACTATTTAGAAGAAACAAAAGGTGTATTACCAGTTTGGATGACTCCTATTCAAATGAATATTATTCCTGTCAATAATGAGTACCATTTGAAATATGCGGAAGAAATTTATAATTTACTAAAGGATAACTTTCGTGTAGAATTAGATCATCGAAATGAGAAACTTAGTTATAAAATGCGTGAGAGTCAAACAAGAAAAATTCCATTTACGATTATTCTTGGTCAAAATGAAGTAGATAATAAAACGATTAGTTATCGTAGGTTTGGAACAACTGAAACTATTACTGTATCACAAGAGAAATTTATTGAATTTGTAAATCAAGTAATAGAAAATAAGGAATAGAGAGTTTTATCATTATGATAAAACTTTTTGCTTGTCTAAATGATTGCGTAAAACATATTTATTATGATTTTAAATAGTAATATGTTATACTAGTTTTGGGTGATTTTATGCCGAAAAAGGTTTTAATTGTATATACTAATTATGGAACAGGTCATTTTATGGCTGCAAAGGCGATAGAGGAATATCTTATTAATCATTATCCTGATTATAAAGTTGAATTATTAGATCCCCTATCATTTAGTAGGCCTATTATTAACAGATTTTTTGCCAAAATGGGAAAATTAGTAGCAACTAAATTTCGAAAATTTAGATTAAAAATGTATCAAAAGAAAATGTATCAAAACTATTTTTATAAATCGCGATTTGACACATTTTGTATTTGGCTTTTTTGGACTAAAAAATTAAAAAGAAAATTATTAAAAATGAATCCAGATATTATTATTTCTACACAAGTTGGGCCAACGGGCTTACTTGCTTCTCATAAACAATTCTTACAGGCGAAAGTAATTTCTGTATTTACAGATTATGGAATTCATAGAATGTACACATCTCCTCATGAATTGATTGATATGTTTTGTGTTCCAACAAAGGATATTCAAAATCAAATGATAAAGATTGGAATCTCAAAACATAAAATAACAGTAACAGGAATTCCTGTTCGTCTTAATTTTTTAGAAAATAAAATAAACAAAAAAAGCCTCATACGCCAATATCAATTAGTAGAAAATCAACCAATTTTACTATTTTTATGTGGTGGTGGGCTTGGCTATGATAATGCCTTTGTTTATTTTAAAGAATTGTTAAAATCAGATTATTCATTTTCCTATTTATTTATTGCGGGTCAAAATAAGCAACTATTTACTTCTGCTAAAAAACTGGCAGGTCAATATAAAAAGACAGGAAAAATATTTGAATATGTAAAAGAGATTGATCAACTTATGAAGATAAGCGATTTGGTAATTGGAAAACCAGGGGGAATTATGACAAGTGAGGCTTTAAATTTGGGAATTCCTGTATGTGCAATTGCACCAATTCCAGGTCAGGAAATTCAAAATGCTATTTTTATTGAAAAAAATCAATTTGGATTATATATAAAAAATATTCAGGAATTTCGTCTCTTTTTAGATCAGTTAAAGAATAAACAAATAAAACTTTCTCATTATTCTAACAATATTAAAAAAAAGTTTGAAAACTTTTCATTTGATATTATGTAGACATTATATTTTTTATTTAATATTTCTAAAATAAAAAGTTATCTGGTTAATAACTTCTTGAAGCAAATTAAACAAAATAAAAAATATATTTATTTTGGAATTAATGAGAAAAACTGTTAGTTTATATCGTTTGTGATTATCTAGAATATGAGGAGCTAAAGAATCGATAAAAGTTGTAAATAATTGGCAGAAGGCACTAAAAGAGTAGCTTTAAAACATTCAAAATAATCCATGCCAAATCTTTTAATATTTTTGAAAATAGAGATTATGGCTATATATAAAAATTTATCAACAATAATTAAAATTTACACTATCTTTATAGAAGGATATACAGGAAATCTTATTTCCGTATAATCGTATAAGGATTATTCCTATTTTCCTGATTTGAATCAATATTCCAATTTTCTAGCCTAGGGCTAAGATAATTAATATATGTATCAATACTGTTTACATAAACTGATTGAAAATTTGGGTGTTGATTTTTATATTCTTTTTGTTCTACATAAAATTGTTCCATTAATTTAACTAATCTTGAGCATATATCTATTTTAAAGATGATATGACCAGAAAATAGTTGAGTATTAACTTGATCAAATCCTAATCTAGTTAAACAATTTTTTACTAAGTCTCCAAAAATTTCTAGTGCTTCAAATGAGCCTACTGGTTCATTTAAACATTGAAAAAATTTATTGAACATTCCTCTAAATTGAACTAGCTTATTTTTGTATTTATCTGGGTTAAATTTAATTCCCCTTGCTCTATTAATTTCTGATAAAAATTTAGCAAAATCATCATATTCATAGATAAATTCATCAGTACCAAAACTTAAAATGCACTCGCCTAAACGATAGGTAGCTGTTGCAAGTTGCTCTTGTTCTGCTCTTTTTAATCTATCATATAAGAGTTTTAAAAATAAAATAAATTCCCATTTGAACTCTTGATATGAGGAGGTCTTTATCTCCATTATTTCCTTAGCCTCTTCATCACTAATTATAAATAATTTTTCAATTTGACTTATTTCGTTCATATATATCTCCTTTTTTTTTGAGGTTACTGTATCACATAATGGATGAAATTTCAAGTAATAAATGCAAAAAACATTATATAATCTAACTAACTTAAGAAAAATTTGCTTATGAATGTATAGATATTCATAGTTCTTTTTTTTATTTTGGGAATTTAAATTTAATAAAAGTATCAGCTAAAAGTACATATAGGAAGTGTTAATATTAATACTTTTGAATTTTTTAGAAATAGTCATAACTATATGTACTGACCTAATCTCAAGGATATCTGTTATGTACTATTAAAAAATAAAGCTTTCTTTGCTTTATTTCGTATCTGTTTTATTAATTCCTAACATTCCTCCAAACATACAGGAAGCAATAATAATGATATAATATAAAATATTTTTAAATTCTATTTTGTTTCTTAATCCCAATAAATTAAATAAAATTAAAATAATTGTAAAGATAAGAGATAATTTTAGACCCTCTAGCCAACCTTTTTTCGAGCTTTTTTTACCAATTATAAATCCTCCAAGGAATAAAGAAAAGATTGGAATAATGATTTTAAAAACAGAAACAAGACCGCTAGAAAATAAATTAAAATAGTTTAGTGTTGTCATTAAAAATGTCAAAATAATAAAACTCCCTATAATAAATAACAATGAGATTCCTAAATCTTTCGCATATTTCATAAAAAATCCTCCTATTAAAGTTATGAATTTGAATAAAATCTTATTCCTACATCATAATAAAATAGGTGATGAAAATGTATATAATTCTTGCTTTAAAAACGCTTTTTCTTTATTTCTTTATTATTTTTGTGTATCGTTTAATGGGAAAAAAAGAAATTGGAGAACTTGGAATAGGAGATTTAATTGTAACAGTATTGATTGCAGAACTTGCTGCCATCTCCATTGAAAATGTTGATCGATCTATTTTTATGTCGATTGTTCCCATTGTTATTTTGGTTATTTGTGAAATATTTCTTAGTTATATTAGTATGAAAAATAATAAAATTAGAACATTTATTGATGGACATCCTAGTGTTATTATTAAAGATGGAAAAGTAAGATTCAATGTCATGACAAAATTACGATATACCTTAGATGATTTAATTAGTCAATTACGAGAAAAAGGAGTTCAAAGTTTAGAGGAAGTTGATTACGCTGTATTAGAAACAAATGGTAGTTTATCTGTCTTTCAAAACACAAAAGAATATCCCCTTCCTTTAATCTTAGATGGAACAATTGATTTTCATGTATTAAAAGAAATAAAGAAAGATCAAAAATGGTTAAATCAGGTGTTAAAAAAACAGAATTTAAAAGTAGAAGATATTTTTTATGCTTTTTATAAAAATAATAAGACATTTATTATCAAACGTAGTGATTTGCTTGATGAATAAATAAATGATATAATACTCCAATATTGTTTGGGGTGGTTTTGTGTTATTAACTAAATTGAATGAGTTAGATCAAAAACAATTTTTAGAGGAATTAAGAAATCATGTAATATCTTATCAGTCTACGATAGGGATAGATTCTAAATATACTTTTGGAATTGAAATTGAGTTTGTTAAGGCCTTACATAAGAAGGTGGAAGCGAACTTAACAGAAGAGTTTAAAGAACATTGGAATTTTTATCATGATAGTAGTTTGAATGAATTACAAGAAGGTAAAGGAAATATATATGGTGGAGAAATGGCGTCGAAAGTCTTTTGTGATGAACCGAAATATTGGAGGCAAATAGAGAAGATGTGCCATTTCTTATTAGAACAAGGAGCTAGCATTAATTCTAAATGTGGAGGGCATATTCATATTGGAACACAAGCTTTAAAAAATAAGAAAAGTTTAAAGAGGTTTTTAAAACTTTGGATTATTTTTGAAGATATTATTTACCGCTTTGGTTATGGAAAAATGGATACTTATAGAGAACAAATAATGGAAATAGCAGCCCCTCTAACAACTACCCTCAATTATTATTTACTTGGAAATCATAAAATCAATCTTCAGAGTGTCAGTCTTCATAGTATGAATCACCAAATCGATTTTTATAAAAGAAGAGGAGTTGATTTCTCTGGGGCTTTTATGTTAGGAAAAAAACTAAAGAATAATACAATTGAATTTCGCTGTCCAAACGGAAGTTTAGATCCCATCATATGGCAAAATAATATTCGATTTTTCTTAAACTTTTTACTTTGCTCCAATCATTCATCGAATTGGGATATTATTCACAAATATTTAAGAGAAGGGAGTATTGCAGATGGCAATATTGATCACTATGGGACATTGAATATAGAGAAATCATTTGTACTGGCAGATTTTCTATTTGAAGAGGAACAAGATAAAAAGAATTTTTTAAAACAATATATCAAAAGTGATAAAACGAAAAAAATTCATCTTTAATTATTTTCTAAAACCTATTAAAATGTTATAATGAAAAAAGAGTAGGTGAATTATGGAAGAAATTATTATTGGCTCACATGTTTCGTTTAAGAAACAAGATCAACTTTTAGGAAGTGTGGAAGAGGCTATTTCTTATAAAGCAAATACATTTATGTTTTATACAGGAGCTCCTCAAAATACCAACCGTTCTGCAATTGATTTGGAGCTTACAAAAAAAGCAGATGAGATGATGAAACAGCACGGGATTGATAAAAAAAATGTAATTGTTCATGCTCCCTATATTATTAATTTAGCAAATGATACTAAAAATTATGATTTTGCTATTTCCTTTTTAAAGCAAGAAATAGAAAGAGTAGAAACATTAGGAATTCAAAATTTGGTTCTTCATCCTGGAAGTCATGTTGGACTTGGTGAAGAAAAAGGTTTAAAGAATATTATTTTTGCTTTAAATCAAGTTTTGACAGAACATACAAATGTGAATATTTGTTTAGAAACAATGGCGGGAAAGGGAAGTGAACTAGGTAAAAACTTTGAGGAATTAAAAATAATCATTGATGGAGTAAAACAGAAAAATAAAATCAAAATTTGTTTAGATACTTGCCATATTCATGATGCAGGTTATGATTTGAATGATTTCGACAAAATTTTATCTATGTTTGATCGTATAATAGGATTGGATAAACTAGCGTGTATTCATGTAAATGATAGTAAGAATATAATAGAAGCACATAAGGATCGTCATGAAAATTTAGGATATGGTCATATTGGTTTTAAAAACTTACTTTGGATTCTCTATCATCCAAAATTAAAAGACGTTCCTAAAATATTAGAAACGCCTTATATTGTAACCGAAGATAAAAAGAATTCATATCCACCATATCGATTTGAAATAGAAATGATTCGAGACCAGAAATGGAATTCTAATTTAATAGAAGATGTTATTCAATTTTATAAATAAGAATGATATTTTTCTTTATATAAGATAATTAATTCTTCTATTTTTTGATAGGTACCATTATTAATTTTTCCTTTTATTTTTTGCAATATTCTTTCATGATTTCCAAAAATGATTTCCCTCCAGTATTTTTGAATGGTACCATAAACAATCCTTACTTCGTCATCCTTTAGATTGATATCATTTTTTAAAGCAAACTGTATAACATCTTGTTCTTTTAATTTACTTACATAATTTGCGATTAGTCGTTCGATCAATGTATCCACCTCTAAACTAATATATGATGGATACTTAGAATAATGTAATACATTTATAATAAAATAAACTAAAGAGGTGATTTTATGTATCAACAAAAACCATTAAATTATAGTGAAAATGCTTTAGAACCTTATATTTCTTCAGAAATTATGAAGCTTCATTATCATAAACACTATTTAAATTATTTAAAGAAGTTAAATGAGTTATTAAATAGTGTAGGGTATCATGAATCTTATACAAAAGAAGAGTTGGTTTCCCATATTGATGAATTTCCATTAAATATTCGTGGCGATATATTATATAATTTGGGTGGAGTATTAAATCATGAATTATATTTTGATAGTATGAGTCCTATTAAAACATCTATGAATGGAAAATTAAAAGATCAAGTTATTAAACAATATGGTAGTGTAGAAAATTTTGTTGAGGAAATCAGAAGACAAGCAAATTTAATGGTAGGTTCCGGTTATACCTTTTTAGTTTTAAATTCAAATAAGGAATTAGAAATTATTGATTTTTCTAATCAAGAAACACCTTATAGTTATGGGTTAATTCCAATTATGGCACTAGATTTATGGGAACATGCTTATTATTTGCAGTATAAAAATGAACGTAATAAATATATTGATGCTTTTTTAAAGATTATGGATTGGAACCAAGTAAATAAGCGTTATGAACAAAATATTTAAGCAAAAAAGCACTGTTAATATCAAATATAATTATTATAAAAAATATAAGGATATTAAAGAAATAATCGAAAAAAGATACAATATATTAATCGGAGTTATTACGTTAGTAATTATTATTTTATTTATTAACTTATTTTATATTCAAGTAATAAAAAATGAATATTATGAGGATAAATTAGAAATTCTAAATAAAAATATTATTGATGGATCAACCGCACCACGTGGACGTATTTATGATCGAAATAAAAGACTAATAGTTGATAATAAACCAAATAAGGAGATTTATTATAAAAAAGAAAATCAGGTTACTTCAACAGAAGAAATCAAACTGGCTTATCAAATGGCAGATTTAATTGAAGTGGACTTTTCAAAATTAACAGATAAAAACCTTCGTAAATTTTGGGTAAAAAATTATCCAGATAAGGCAAAGGAAAAAATAAAAAAATCAGAATGGCAAGATTTAGAATATCGCAAAATTACAGCAGATGACATAGAAGAATTGAAATTAGAGCGCGTTACAGAAGAAGAATTAGGAGCTTATCAAGATAAAGACAAAGAAGCAGCTTATATATATTATTTAATGAATAAAGGATATTCTTATGCAGATAAGGTAATCAAAAAAGATAATGTTACCGATCAAGAATTTGCGAGTGTTGCTAGTAACACCCATCATTTAAAAGGGTTTAATACTAGATTGGATTGGAATCGAAGCTATTTATATGGGGATACTTTTCGAGCTATCCTAGGAGGTGTGAGTGATTCAGAAAAAGGAATTCCTTCTGATTTAAAAGAAGGGTATTTAAAAAAAGGATATAATTTAAATGACCGAGTTGGAGTAAGTTACTTGGAATATCAATATGATGACTACCTAAGGGGAGTTAAAAATCAATATGAAGTATTAGACAATGGAGAGAAAGTGTTAACAAAAGAGGGAAGTCGTGGAAATGACATCATGTTAACAATTGATATGGAACTTCAAAAAAAGGTAGAGGAAATTTTAACAAATGAAGTAATTGCTACAAAAAAAGAACCTAATACTATGTATTATAATCGCTCATTTGTTATTATATCGGAGCCAAAAACAGGTGAAATTCTTGCAATGGCAGGAAAACAAGTAAAAGAAGAAAATGGAGAATATAAAGTATATGATTATACACCAGGAATTACAACTTCCCCAGTAGTTGTAGGATCCGTTGTAAAGGGGGCTTCTCATATTGTTGGATATAATACTGGTAACTTACAAATAGGAGAGAGACGTTATGATTCTTGCATTAAACTAGCGGGAGCTCCTCAAAAATGTTCTTGGAGAAATCTAGGAAATATTAATGACTTAACGGCTTTGAAATTATCCTCAAATGTTTATCAATTTTATACAGCAATGAAATTAGCTGGAGTAAATTATACTTATGATACACCATTTAAAGTAGATAATAATGCATTTGATATATATCGCAATACCTTTGCACAATTTGGTTTAGGAGTAAAAACAGAAATAGATTTACCAATTGAAAGTTTAGGATACAAAGGAGAAAGTAAAGTTGGGGGACTTCTTTTAGATTTTGCGATTGGACAATATGATACTTATACACCTATTCAATTATCACAGTATATTGGAACGATTGCAAATAATGGAAGTCGTATGCAATCTTATTTGTTAAAAAATGTCTATTCTTCTACCGATGGTAACTTAGAAAAAGTAAAATTTACAAAGGAAGCGAAAGAATTAAATAAGGTAGATACAAAACCAGAATATTTAGAACGAGTAAAAGAAGGTTTTAAACAAGTTTTAGAATATGGAGGAACTGGTTCAGGATATATTGATTTAGCTTATAAACCAGCTGGTAAAACGGGAACTAGTCAAAGTTTTATTGATAGTGATGGAGATGGAAAAGTAGATAAAGAAACAGTTACTACTACTTTTGTTGCTTATGCACCTTATGACAATCCTAAAGTAACTTTTACTGTTATATCACCAGATATTTATTATTCAGAAACAGGTAGTACTTATCAAAGTACTGTTAATAAAAGAATTGCGAAAGCAGTTAGTGATGCTTATTTTGCACTATATCCATAGAAGTATAAGAGGTGAAATATATGGCAGATATGATTGGTTGTTTTATTCTTGGGGGTGTTTTGCTATTAATAGGATATTTTGGCTGTAAAGTATCTTATTGGTTATTTTGTTGAGAACGAAATATTAAGAAAGATTTTCCTAAAGTAGATGTAGAAATTGTTTCATTGGATAAGTCTTTCTCAGATGGATTATATGTAACACCGACTGTAAGATATTATTATAATGGAAAGGAATATA
>CATLBU010000021.1 GCA_949879835.1 uncultured Bacilli bacterium | reverse complement strand
ACTTCCCATTTCTATCATACTCCTACCTTATATTTACAAGAATATCATATTTGTATAATAGGAACACTATTTTTAATATTATAAAATAAATTTGAATTTCTCTTTTCCCTTTATTTTATTTAAAAACTACTTGAATTTTCAAGCAGTTTCTAAATATTTTATTTGATTTACGATCAATTGATATTTATCAAATCTTTTTTCTACTTTTCCCTGAATATTTACAATTTCACCTGTTTTTAAGGTCCCTATGGAATGATAAATTTTAGGAAAAATTACACCATCTATTGTCGATAATTCATCTGATATTTTAATAAAGCACATTTGATCGCCTTTTTTGGTTTGAATTTCTTTAATAGAATCAATCACACCAATCATTTCTATATTCTTATCAAAGTAACTAGAAATATTCGCTATGTTTATATGATTCCTATATTTTTCTTTCCACTCTGTAATAGGATTATCACTAATATAAAAACCTATTACATCTAGTTCCCTTTTTAAAAGTTCTTTCTTGCTATACTCCTTCTTAATTTCTAATTCTGGAAGTAATACAAATTCCTCTTCCAAATCCTTTATTAATTCTCCATAATTGATAATCAAATCGATTCCCTCAATCATTGTTTTATGATTAAAGCCAAAACTATCAAAACATCCCGCATCAATCATACTGATTAATGTTCTTTTATGAATGCTTTTTCGATTTGTGCGTTTTATAAAATCATAAATATCCTTAAATGGGGCTTTCTTTCGTTCCTCTAAGATATTATCCACAATCGCTGAACCCAGATTTTTTAGTCCTATTAGTGGATAACGGATATTTCCATCTTCTAAAGTGTAGTCTTTTTCGCTTTTATTGATATCGGGTTTTAAAAGAGAAATTCCATATCTTTTGCATTCATAGATATAATCTTTTGTCTGACTAACACTATTTAGCTCTGAAGTCAGTAAGCTTTTCATAAAAAAGACTCGATAATGGGCTTTTAAATATGCCATACGATAAGCAATCATTGCATAAGCAACGGAATGTGCTCGATTAAACCCATAGGAAGCAAATTTTAAGATTACCTCATAAACTTTTTCCGCTAACTCTTTACTATAACCTTTTTGAATACTACCAGATATAAATCGTTTCCTCTCCTTTAATAACACATCTTCCTTCTTTTTACTCATTGCTCTTCTTAAAATGTCTGCTTCTCCAAAGGAATACCCTGCCATAACACTGGCAACCTGCATAATTTGCTCCTGATATATCATAATTCCATAAGTTGGCTTTAAAATACTTTCCAAAGAAGGATCAAAATAATCAATTGTTTCCAATCCTTTTTTTCTTTTAATGTAAGAATCTATATTATTCATAGGACCTGGGCGAAATAAAGCAAGTGCTGCTACAATATCCTCAAAACTACTTGGTCTAAATTTCCTTAAGAAATTCATCATTCCACTACTTTCAAATTGGAAAATTCCTAAAGTATCTACATTAGTAAAAATATGAATCGTTTCTTTATCATTTAGTGGAATATTATCAAAATCTAAATTTACTCCTGTTTTTCGAATATCCCTGATAACTTCATCAATTAAAGATAAATTTTTAAGAGCTAAAAAATCCATTTTTAAAAGTCCCTGTTCTTCTAAAAAATCCATAGAATAGGCAGTTAAAAATATACCATCTTTTTTATATAATGGAATGATTTCATCAAGATTTTGATTACACATTACAATTCCTGCTGCATGGTTTGAAGTATGTCTTTTTAGTCCCTCTAGACGTGTTGCAATCTTATATAAATCAAACAACTGCGGATCATTTTCTAATATCATCTTTAATTTTCTCTCTTGATTATAATTTCCTTTTAGGCTCAAATTAGAAGAAAGCATTTTACAAAGTTCATCTACTTTTGTTAAAGGAATATCCATTACTCGTGCAACATCACGGATGGCCTGTTTTGCGCCTAATGTTCCAAATGTAATAATTCCTGCAACCTTTTTAATCCCATATTTTTTTGTACAATAATGGATTACTTCTTCTCTTCGATTATCTTGAAAATCAATATCAATATCGGGCATTGTAACTCTTTCAGGATTTAAAAATCGTTCAAATAATAAATTATATTGAATGGGATCAATCGTGGTAATATTTAACAAATAAGAAACTAATGATCCCGCCACACTTCCTCTTCCTGGTCCTACTAATATTTGATGATCTTTGGCATATTGCACATAATCATATACTACTAAAAAATAATTACAAAATCCCATTTGATGAATAATTTTTAATTCATATTTTAGTCTTTCAATATAAATTCGATTCACACGACTTCCAAAAATTCTTCGCATTCCTTCTCGACATAATTCTTTTAAATAAGAAAAGGAATCCATATGATTAGGGCATTCATAAATTGGAAGTAAATCTTGATGCAGTTTTATTTTTAAATTACATAAATCTATTAACTTTTGATTGTTATCATTATATTCAAACTGTTTTATTTCCTCTTTGGAAATGAAATGACTATCTTTTTTTAAAAAATTTATTTCTTCTAATTTTTTAGAATCGCGAATAGCCCATAAATATTTTATATATTTTTGATCTTCTTTTTTTAAATATAAAGTTTCACGCATATATATTGCAATATTCGAATCTAATTCCTGATACTCTTCTAAATTTTCATATCCAATCCATACCGTCTCATAAATTTTATTCATATCAGAATATAGATTACGATATGAAAAGGGAAGAATTGCTAAAAGATGGGAGCTATAATTTTCTAAATCATGTAGGGTAATATGAGCACTTGATATCATAGTAGATAACTTTATCAAGTTTTTATATCCTGTATAATCTTTCGCATACAAAATAATTTTAAAATCAAGGGTTATTTCTAAACCAATAATTGGTTTGATATGATTCTCTAAGCATTGATTGTAAAATTCCATTGCCCCAAATAGGTTATTATCTGTGATACTAAGAGCTTGATAACCGTTTTTTTTCGCACTATCTATTAAATCATGAATTCGAATAGTACTGGTTAATAATGAATTTTCTGTTTTCACATATAAAGGTACATAGTTCATAATACCACCTCATTAATTTCATTTTACTATAATTTCTTTTCTTTTTAAAGAATTTCGACATATTTATTTGACTTATTTCATAGTTTATGGTAAAGTTATAAGGCATAAGACGAAAAAACGATTATTTGAAGGAGGCGTTTGATATGGCTAAAAAAGTATCTACTAAAAAATCCTTATTTGGAAATAGAAGATCGCATTCACTTAGAGCGACAAGACATGCTCAAAAACCAAATTTTCAAAAGGTAACTTTAGAAGATGGATCAAAAGTAATTATGACTGCAAGAGAACTTAGATCTTATAGAAAATCTTCTAATAAAGAAGTGGAAACAGAAATGGCTGCATAAGCTTTTTTTTGTATAATTACAAAATTTTTATTCATACTAATATTGGTGATAATATGAATGAAAATCTAGAGGTAATCAATCAAATCTATAAAGACTCTGATGCGTCTATATCTTCCTTGAGTGCTCTTTTAAATGATTTAAAAGAAAAAGATAATAAAATCAAAGAAACAGTTCATAATATTTTAAAAGGATATGAACGTTATTTAAAAGAAACAGAAAAAATATTAAAAAAAGAAAATGTAGAGCCAGAAAAAATGAAAATGATTCCCAAAATAATGGCAAAAATGGGTGTTGATAAAGAGGTTAAAAAAGATAATAGTGATGCCAGTATTGCTGGAATGTTAATCCAAGGTATTCAAATGGGGGAATTAGATATTGAAAAAAAATTAAAACAATATGAAAAATCTTTAGATCATAAAACAGTAAAATTAGCAAAAGAATTTAGGGAATTTCAAGAAGAAAATATTGAACATTTAAAAAAACATTTATAAAAGAAAAGACTTTATCTTTTAGTAAGATAAAGTCTTTTGTCCTTATGAAACTGCTCAACTTGTTTCCTATCTTCCAAGGTCATGTCTCTTTGTTCTTGGTCTAATTTTTTTAGTAACTTTTCAGCTTGTTTATATTGGCCTATAAGTAGTAAATTTTTAACTTTCGATAGTTGTTCTTGGACATATTCATGAGAAAAAGAAGTGATATTTGTTTCTATCATAATATCATCTTGCCCTATACAATTATCTCCTCCAGTTTTAAGAACATATTTATCACAATTGAATTGAAAATCTTCCTGAAATAGTATATTAAATCTTATTATTCTCTTTAGACATTCTAAAGACTTTTTCTCCTTTTTAAGTCTTTTATAGATATAAAATAAATATAGAGACGCTTTTGCGAATTTTTCTCCACCTTGTGCGATATAACGCTCTAAATATTTCTTTGCCTGATAGAAACATTTGGATTTATAAAGCATCTTTCCAAAATAATAATTAAAAATATTTTGTTTCGTTTCGGATAATCCTGCTTGATAATAAGCGCAGGATCTTTTTAAATTAGAATTCTGATATTCTTCTTTTCCTCTTTTTTTCAACATGTGATAATTCTCCTGCTGTTCTAAAGAAAGTTTGCAATATTGTTTTCTTTCTAAAATAATCGCTTTTAAATATCTTAATGGTTCTTCGTCTGTCCCCTTTGGATAATGTGCTGCAATATAGTAATATATTTGTTCTGCCTTTTTTACATCATTTGAAAGTGTTTCACGAATGTATTTTGCAAAAATGAATAAGGGAATTTTTGTACCTTCATATCCATTCAAATTTGCATATTCTCTAACTTCTTTTACAATATAATTATTGTCTACCATATTCTCTCTCCTTCATCTACGAAATAATAAATTTTATTATATTCTTATTTTTATAAAAAAACAAGAAAAACAGCAACAATTTTGCTGTTTATATTTTTGTTTCCTCTTTTAAAGACTGAATATGGATATTATTTTTTCCTTCAATTATCTCATCTATTATAAAATTATCAATTTTATCTTTTATTATTTTATCCAACTTTCTAGCTCCGAATTCCTGATAATTGGAAAGTTCTACAATCTCTTTTATAACTTTAGAATTTATTTTAATTTCAATATTTCTAGTTTCATATTTCTCTTTTAATCTTTTTATCTTTTTATGAATTAAACTTGTAATATTTTCTTTTGTTAAATAATGAAAAGGAATTACATTATCAATTCGGTTAATGAATGGAACACTAAAGTTTTCTTTTAATTTTGTCATAATCATATCTTCTTCTTTTTTATTGAATCCAATATTAATATCATGAAAACCTACATTAGATGTCATTAAAACAATGACATGATCAAATCTAACAATATTTCCATTACTATCTTTTACCTTGCTATCATCTAAGATTTGAAATAATAAATGAATAATATTAGGATGTGCTTTCTCAATCTCATCCAAGATTAATACACAATATGGTTTATTTCTAATCTCTTCTAAGATATTACGATTATCATCATAACCAACATAACCTGGGGGAGCCCCTACAATTTTACTAATAGAATGGGCCTCACTAAATTCACTCATATCTAATTTAATCATATTTCCGTTTGCCATGTTATCAGCAAATATTTTAGATAGTTCTGTTTTCCCTACACCAGATGGTCCTATAAACATCATAGAATAACATTTATTATGATCATTAAATCCTAGCTTTATCTTTTTTGCAATATGGATTAATTCTTTTAAAGCCTCTTCTTGACCAATAATTTTTTCTTTTAAGTTGTTCTCTAATTTTTGAATAACTTTTACATTATCATTTAATATCTCATATACAGGTATCTTGGTTTTTAAATGTACAACCTCTGCTATATCTTCTTTGGTAACCATCTTTTTGCTTTTATCGCGGACTTTAATCTCTAAACAATTAATTTCATGCATAATAGCATTTTCTTCTTCTTTACATTTTGAAGCTCTTTCAAAATCATTTTGTAAAATAAATTCTTTTTTCTGTTTCATTAATTTGTTTAATTCTTTTTTTAATTGATTATATCGTTTAATATTTTTACTTTCTTTTAAGCTTACCCGAGCACAGACCTCATCTAAAATATCAATTGCTTTATCAGGCTGATTTCGATCATAAACATATCTTTCTGATAGATCAATCATTAAATCTATCATATCATCTGGAATTGTTACATAGTGATATTTTTCATAAATTGCTTTTAACTTACTTAGAATATCTTTTACAGTTTCTTTATTTGGTGCTTCTATCATCACTTTTTGGAAACGACGATCTAAAGCTCCATCTTTTTCAATAAATTGCTTATATTCCATAATAGTTGTTGCCCCAATACAGCGAAGTTTATTTCTAGCAAGAGCAGGTTTAAAAATGTTAGCTGCATCAATTGCTCCCTCAGCACCTCCTGCTCCTACTAAAGTATGAATCTCATCAATAAATAAAATAATATCATCATTTTCTTCGATTTCTTTTAATATTTTACGAATTCGATCTTCAAATTCTCCACGATATTTGGTTCCCGCAACAGCTGTTGCCATATCTAAACTAATAATCCTTTTATTTCGAAGAGAAAGCGGAACATCTCCACTAACAATTCTTCTACTTAATTCTTCTACAATTGCCGTTTTCCCTACACCAGCTTCCCCTATTAAAATAGGGTTATTTTTTGTTCGTCTAGATAATACTTCTAATATTCTTTTAAGTTCTTCTTCCCTTCCTATTACAGGATCTAATTTATTTTCCTCTGCTTTTTTAGTTAAATCAACCCCTAATTCTTCTAACAATAGTTTCTTTTTATTTTTCTTCTTTTTAGGACTAGATAGTTGAATAACAAAATCATTATACATTTCATCTAAGTCAATATCCAAGCCTAACATAATACGAATAGCAACTCCCTCTCCTTCTTCTAAAAGGCTAGAAAATAGGTGCTCGATGGTTACTTCTCCATTATTATTTTCTTTACTGTCAAGGATAGCATTTTCAATCACTCTTTTTAAAAGAGGTGTATATAAGAACCATTCACTTTCTTTTTTTCCAATGCCAATAATGTGAATGATTTCTTCTTTCATTTTTTCATAATCCAGATCATATTCTTTTAATTTTTGACTAACATGATTCTCACTTTTTAAGATTGCTAAAACGAGGTGCTCACTTCCAACATAAGGATGTTTTAAATCTTGCATTTCTTTTTTTGCCATTACTAATACTTTTCTTGCTTCTTCTGTAAAATTTCCAAACATAGAAATCTCCTTTCCATACTATTCTATGTTTATAATGGTTACTTAGTCGAAAATTTAATCAACAAAATTTGAAATTTTTATTTATTGATATATTCATTCATAAAAAAATCAATACTTGATTGATTTCTTGAATTGTTTTGTTATTTCTTTATTGTGTTCTAAGTATTCTTTTTTTAAGGCCTCAAATTCTTCACTGATTGCCTGGTGCATCTTGCTTATATAGACTCCTTGATTAGAAACTCTAGTATCATAATTTGGATCAGCATAGTAATTAGATTTACCATAATCTATCTTTGGAAAATTAGAATAAAAAGAATTTTCTTCTGAAATTACTAGTTGTTTTGATGCTGCTTGCCTATTTTCTAATATATAAAGTTCTTTTTCTTGTCTAGTTTTTTAGAATTTTTAAAAATTGCAGGAAAACGAAATTCATGTTACACTTAAAATAGGAGTTGACTGGTATGATTCGTTTTATTTTGTTAGAAGATACTTTAATCTATAAAGCTAAAATTAAAAAATCTATTGAACAAGTTATGTTTTATGAATCTTATCAAATAGAAGAGTTTACTAAAAATACGATTTATTCTTCTGATCTCATGATTTATATTATTGATTACGATCAGAGAAATAATACATCCCTAATAAACCAAATTGAATTTAAACATAATATGTATATCATTTATTTAACTCAATCAAATACCAATCCTTATTCTTTTTTTCAACGGAAACTTCCTATTTTTGATGTCATCGATAAATATACCCAATTTGAAATACAGCTACAAAAAGATATTTTATTTTTAACAAAACATTTTTCCAATCATTTAGAACATGAATTCTTAGATTTAGAAAATCAAAATATTAAAGTTCCTAAAAAGGAAATTATGGAATTGATCATTTTAAAAGATAAAATTCTAATCCAAGGAAAAAATATAAATCAAGAAAATTATACATATATCATCCAAGGATCTTTTTCAAATATTCAAAGTGAATTTGTAGAACAATTTCAATGTCAAAATGAAAATCATTTTATAACTTTCCGTAAAGGACAACTACATTTACAAGTCAATTTAATGTTAATTCGAAAAAAACGATATGTAAAGCCTTACGAGGATAATCAAAAACAAAAAATATTATTTCTTTACCATGAGGGAGTAAAAGTAAAAACCATTAGTAAATTATACGCGATTCCAAGCAGAACAATTTATAATTGGATTAAAAATGAGCGATTTACTGAAGCCTCTAAAAAAGCTCAAAAATATGATCAAATTGTGAAAATAACAAAAGAATGAAAGGAAGTGAAAAAGCATGTTAATATCTGTTATTCGTAGTCTCATTACTTCTATTTCTAGTATTTATATACTATCCAAAATTCTAAAACAAAAAGTAGAATTTAAAAGACTACTGATTAGTACCCTCCTATTAACACTAATCCTTTCTTTTGCTTATTATATTTTCCCTACTTATTTTTTTATACAGTATTGTATCCTTTTTCTTAGTATCTTTCTTATCTTTCCCTCTACTATTTCAAAAGCATTTCTTAGTACAATCATTTTATTTATACTATTTTCAATTTCAGATATGATGGCATCTATTATTTGCCTTACCCTTCAATTAGATTTCAAAAATTTTTCCCTTTTTTCTATAACTATTTTAAATATTGGAATTTGTATTTTATCTATGCTTCTCATTCATATTTCAATTATTAAAAAATTTATTAACTATGCTTTTGAACATGTTTATGTTATCATCCATATTCTTTTTGCTATTTTACTATTTATTTTTTTAAAATACTTCTCTTTTCCTAATTATTTATTATTAATTTTTATATTTGTAGTTCTTTTAATAGGAATTTTCTTTATGATAAAGCAGATTGTAGAAAAGGAAAAATTTAATAGTGAATATGGTATTTTAATAAAACATATAGAGGAATTTGAAAAAATTATCGAAAGAAAAAGATTGGAAACACATGAATATAAAAATCATTTACTTGTTATTCAGGCTATGGCAGAGCATAAAAATAAAGAAATTCAAAAGTTGGTAGATGATATATTAGAACAAAATTCTATTGATATAGAAGATCAAACACTTTCAGCTATTGAAAATATTCCAATGAAAGGATTAAAGGGTATGATTTATTATAAGACAGTTCATGCCATTGAAAAAAAAGTTCAAGTGGAAATGGATATCAGTAAAAGTTTAGAGAAAAAAATTATTTCTAAAATGCAGGAAAAGGATATACAAGATATTTGTAAATTAATAGGAATTTTTATGGATAATGCGATAGAAGCTGCTAGCGATACTCAAAATAAACAACTTAGTATTTCTATGTATACAAATGAAAATCAAGAATTCATTATTTCTATTGCGAATGAATTTAAACACTTAATTGCCATCAATCAAATTCAGACAACAAAAGGAAATGGACATGGTTATGGATTGAAATTTGCCAAGGAGGTAGTTCTTTCAAATCCTCATATTCAAAATACGAGAGAATGCATTAGTAACGTTTTTATCCAAAATATTATTTTTAAATAGAACAGTTTTATATTATAGATACAAAGATCTTTTCTTATGAAATAAAATACGACACAATCACAAAATATCTAGAAGCCAGCTATGTCTTTTAGGGGTGAAATTTGACAAATGAACCTTTTTATTATATTATACTTACCAATTTGAAGGAGAGATAATTATGGATAATCAAGAATTAACAAACATGTACAATCAATGTATTGATGAATTAGCTAGATATACTCTAGCTAAATTACCAGTTAGTGAAGAATTACTAATCACTATTGAAAGATTACAAAAAGCTATGAGAGATAATGATATTTCTAGGGCAATGAATCAATTTATTGAAAAAAATACTCCTAAAAATTGTATAGATCTTATGAAAGACATTAAAATTTCTGAAGCAATGAAGCGAATCAATGAAACAGAGGAAAAGCTAATATCTAAAGATTATATAGATCTTATTCCAAGAAAAGAATTAGTCAATGATATTTTAAGAACATCTACAAATGCTGCCGAATTTAAACAACCTATAGGTGCAGATTCTACATATCATATACTACAACAATCAAGGGAATATTTAACTAAAATGGATTCTCCAAAAGCCGCTGAATTAACTGAAACTACTTCTATACAATATAAAAAATAGACCTAAATTTAATCGCATTTCTGCGATTTTTTTTTGCTATCATAAATTTGGACATAGATTCCATTCTAGAAGTAGAAATCTTTCTTTTTCATTCAAAAAGATATTACATTAAATTGTAATATCTCCTCCAATAATGTCTTTTAAATATTTGAAATATAATTCTAATATATTGGCTTCTTTTATATCCTCTTTTACTGTTACTGTTACCTTTTGAATAGTTTTTCCATTTCTTTTTACTTCTAATTTTC
Organism: uncultured Bacilli bacterium; assembly: GCA_949879835.1. Next base: position 1,501 of record CATLBU010000021.1, on the reverse strand, counting down.
CTAAACTTTGACCTTTTTTAACTGGCGCCTTTACTTTTTTTAAATTTAAATTATAGGTTATTTTACCAATTTTTTCTGTTTTCTTTGTGAGTACTGTAATATCTTCTTTTGGTACTATTTTAGTATACTTTGTTTTTCCTTTTTCAATCTCTGCTTTCGCAACTGTACTTTTTTTTGTTAATAACTCCTCTACTTTATACTGAGCAAATGCATAATCCAACATCGTAGAAGTTTCACTATTTCTAGTATTGGAATCTGGCTCTCCCATTAATACAGTAATAACTCGCATTCCATCCTTTTTGGCAGTAGATGTTAAACAATATCCAGCTTCTTTTGTATATCCTGTTTTTAATCCATCTACTCCAGGATAAAACCTAGTTAATTTATTTGTATTTACAAGCCATAACTCTTTATCAGTTCCTTTTCTTAAATAGTCTTCATAAATAGAAGTATATTTCAAAACTCTTTCATGTTTTACTAATTCTTTGGCAATTAATGACATATCATAAGCGCTCGAATAATGATTCGCATCATCTAAACCATGGGGATTTTTAAAACTAGAATCTTGAAGTCCTAATTCTTTTGCTCTTTTATTCATCAATTTTACAAACTCATCTTCTGTTCCTGATACAGCTTCTGCTAGAGCAACAACTGCATCATTTCCACTCATAACAGCGACTCCTTTAAATAAATCCTCTACACTCATCTTTTCGCCAATCTCTAATAAAATCTGGCTTCCTCCCATGTTAGAGGCATTTTCACTAACAGTAATTTGTTGATCCCAAGAGATTACTCCATCCTCAATTGCTTCTACAATTAGAAGCATACTCATCATTTTTGTCATAGAGGCTGGCGGCAATTTTTCATGACTATTTTTTTCAAATAAAATTTTTCCACTACTAGCTTCCAACATAATTGCACTTTTAGCATTCTCAGCAAGTTTTACAGAACTGGAATCTGTTTCCTTTACAACTGGTCTAGTTTCCGCAGCAAGAATACTAATTGGTAACAAACATAATACAAACATTAAACTTAAAACTTTTTTCATATTCCACCTCTAATAAAGAGTATGAAATTTATTTAAAAAAAGAATATTTTTATTTAAAATATCCATTTTGTACATATTTTGTTTCATTCACAACGATAAATGCCTTTTCATCTATTTTCTTAATCATATTTTTTAAATGGGACATATTTTTTTTATTAATTTCAATAAATAACATATATTTTTCTTGTCCATCATCTTTTCCTTTGATATCTATAACAGACATACCATAACCTTCTTTTCGAATTTTATTTAATACTCTTCTATCTTTAGAGCTAGTAACTACTTGAACACTAAGTGTTCCACTAATAAATCGATCGGATAAAACTCCCCCTATATAGGTTCCTGTTGCGAATCCTAAAGAATAGGAAATTGCAATCCAAATACTATCTACATCAGTATTTAGTGCCTCCCTTGCAATTACAAACCAGACAAATACTTCTATAAATCCTACCA
>CATLBU010000020.1 GCA_949879835.1 uncultured Bacilli bacterium | reverse complement strand
GAGGGAATTTGTTGACTATTGTAGAAATAATTGATATATTTATAGTGAACGTAAGATAGAGGAGGAAGAAATATGAAAATGAACAAAAAAGGTTTTACACTAGTTGAATTATTAGCTGTAATCGTAATTTTAGCTATTATTGCATTAATCGCAACACCAATTATTTTAGGGGTTATTGATGATGCTAGAAAGGGAGCAGCAAAGTCAAGTGCATTAGGATTCGTTGATGCAGTTGAAAAGTCAATTGCTTTAAAAATGGTATCTGATACTAATGCTAGTATTCCAAGCACTATATCAACTACATCTGATGTTAAAGTAAAAGGAGATAAACCAACATCTGTTAGTTTATCACTTGATCCAGCTGGATCTGTTACATCTGGAACGATTACTGTTAGTGGATATACAGTTAATTTTTCCGAAGGTAAAGTATCTGGAGAACCAATAAAAGCATCAGCATCAGGTGAATAGAAATCGGTTATTCCGATTTTTTTCTTTCTTTTTTTCTTTTTTTTTTATATAATAGTCTTATAATGTAGAAAGTTGTGATGATATGAAAAAGAATATAATAAACTATCTATTGTCTTTTATCCTTCCTATAATGGTGTTATTATTAATCTTTTTATGTCAAAATATGGTTTTTCAAAGAACTATTTTTGTTAGCGATATGCAGGGCCAATATATATCATTATTTCAATATTTAAAAGATATTCCAAGTTCCATAGATTCTATTTTCTACTCCTTTTCAAAAGGCCTTGGTGGAGGAATGCTTGGAACAATTGCTTATTATTTAGCGAGTCCAATCAATTTTCTTATATATTTATTTGGTAAAACCAATTTGAATTTCGCTTTACTTAGTATTTTATTAATAAAAATAGGTTTATGCGGTCTATTTATGAATTTGTTTTTAAGAAAAGTTTTTTCCAAATGCTCTATTAAATATTGTTTACTATTATCCTCTTGTTATGCTTTGATGAGTTATAATATTGCCTATTATTTTCACTTGATGTGGTTAGATGGTGTTTATTTAACGCCACTAATTATGCTTGGAATTATTCATATTACAGAGGGAAAAAGTGGATTATTATATGGAATCACTTTGTTTTTTGCTATCTTATCCAATTATTATATTGGTTATATGATTTGTATTTTTTCTTTTCTCTTTTTACTATATAATCTTTTACTTCAGTATCAATGGAAAAAAGATAAAAAGAAAATGTTAATGATTGTTATTAAATTTATTATAATCTCTATTTTAAGTGCATTTATGACATGTTTTTTATTAATACCAACAGTACTAGAATTAATGAATACGACAAAGGTTACTGGAAATGGTATTTTTCAAAATATAGATATTTCCTATAATTTATTCCAAACTCTGCAAAATATGTTATTTACAAATTATGGAATTGATAATATCTTAAATGATCAAAATACTCCTTTAATTTATTTTGGAATTATCAATGTGATTTTAGTATTATTTTATTTTGTGAACTCTGGTATTTCAAAAAAGGAAAAGCTCATTTCCTTTCTCTTCTTTTTAATTTTTATTTTTAGTTTTTCAATTAGTATCATCAATTATATTTGGCATGGATTTCATGCCCCAAATTGTTTTAATTATCGTTATACTTTTTTATTTGTATTTTTCTGTATATACTTATCTTGTAAATCTTTTATGCATTTAAAAACTGTAAAAAAAGAAGGCTATTTATTTTCTTTTCTTGTTTTAGAAGTAATGACATTGTATAGTATTATTTTTGTAAATAATTATTTCATTTATATCAATTTAGGACTCTCTGTTTTTTATTTATTGATTCTTTATTTATCGATTCATCATCAAGATAGAAATCAAATAAAGCAATTTCAAACTTTTTTAGTTATTTTAGTGTTATCAGAGTTATTTGTAAATGGTTTTTTAACAATTCGGGGATATGGACTATATTCTAATCAAGAGTATCAAGATAATTTAAAAGTCGTTTCCTCAAAAATGAAGAAATTAAGTCCTGATAATCAGTCTTTTTATCGGATAGAGAGAGATATTTGTTATACTTATTTGGATTCATTTTTCTATCAAATTCCGAATGCTTCTATTTTTTTATCTACTGTAGAATCTAGTAGCTATCAATTTATGAAGAATGTAGGAATTCATATGCAATCTAATTCTTATCAATATAGTTTAGGAAATACAAGATTGTTAGACTGTATTTTAGGAATTCAATATTTTATTACTTCTGAATCTAATTATTATGATTACAAAATGGTTGATCAATTTAAATTTTCTCCATTTTCTCAACTTTTGTATGGTATTAAAATAAGTAAATATCAGGTCTTTCAAAATCCATATTCTTTAAATATAGGTTTTATGATTTCAGATCAATCTTTGGATTTTATAGAACAACTTAAGAACAATCAGGTGCTGGATCATTTAAGTTTTCAAAATACAATTGCCCAAACAATGATTGATGAGCAAATAAAAATATTTAAAAATATTCCATATCAAAAAGTGAATCAAGATGAGTATGAATTACAAATTATGAATTCTAATGATATTTATTTATCTTTTTACAGTGATATTTTAGGAAATGATGCAATGGATATCTATATTAATGATAAGCATTATAAAGAATTAACAGAAACAAACCAAGCAACATTGAAAATTAAAAATACTTATCAAGTAGGGGATACCATTACAATAAGATTTGTAAAAAGTGGAAACTTTGTTTTAGAAAATGATATACATCCTTATTATTTTGATGAAAGAGAATTTCAAAAATTTTATCATAAAGTAAAAAAGGATCAATTACAAATTATTTCTTTTAAAAACACGAATATAAAAGCAAATATTCAAGTAGATAAGACTCCTATTTTATTTACTTCTATTCCATATGATAAAGGTTGGCGTGTATATGTAGATGGTGAAAGAAAGAAAACGATTTTATTGTATGATGAATTTTTAGGCGTACAATTAGAAAAAGGAACTCATAAAATTGAATTTCACTATCATCCTATTGGTTTTAATATTGGACTTATTATATCCAGTTGTTCTTTTGCTTTATTTATATTTTATTTTGTTTTAGAAAAGAGAAGGCGAACGAATAAATAATATGTTTTATGGATTTTTTACTTGACAGAAGAAGTAGTAGTTTGTTATCATAAAAGGCAAAAATTATATGGGAGGAATTATTATGAAAATTGATGAAAAAATGGGAAAACCTTAATTCCTGATATTACTTTCATGGCAAATCCGGTTGCCGCTAATATAATAGGAATTAGTTTTCCGGTGTTGGTGGATTGTCTTCATCACCGTAAAAATATTCTTTCTACTAATGATGAAGAGAGATTACAAGAATTTTGGATGAAAGTACAGTCATACACAGATGATCAAACGTTTATAAATATATTACTAGATAAAATAGTTTTTATTAAAAGTTACGGAGACTTTTTTATAGAAGAAAATCAATTAATTGGAAAATTCATTATACAATCAAAAACATATCAATTGCTGGTTACTTTATTGGATAATAAAATTACATTCGAAAATTCATTTGAAGGTAGACAGTTCTCAGGGCTATATAAAAAGTTACCTAGTGGGAAATCATTGATCCAATATAAAGATAAAACAACCAATGTACTTGATTTAAAAGATAGAAAAACTTTTTATGATAGGTATCAAATGGTAATAGAAAGTTATAATGAAGATGGTATTCAAGAAAGTAGATATACAGAAGAAACACGTGATAATTATTGCATTATGAATGAAACAGGAGAGAAGATTTTACAATATTCAGGTCCCTTTGGAAACTATACAGAAAAACAGTTTGATTATAGAGAAGAAAATAATATGATTTTAAGTAGATTTATAAAAAAATTTGAAAATCAATCTAGAAATAGAGATCGTTTCCTAATTGGAAAGAATGTGGATCCTGATAGTAAAAAATTACTTATTGGTGAAAATTTTACTTGGTATGATAAAGAATTGCATGAAAAATACTTAAAACATGAAGTATCGATTGATGAAGTTTGGAATTTACGAGCAGAAGCTTATCAAAAAAAGAAAATGCTTTAAAAAATAAGCATTTTTTCTTTAAATGTTTTTTGTTTTATGGTAAAATAATTTTAAGATGAAAGGTGAAGGAGGTATTATCATGGATCAAAATGTTTTACCAGCCGACACTTTTTTTGTAATTAATAAAACTGTTTTAAATGAATATGATCGAAAATTAATTGTTATGCTTTACCAACCAATCATTGGTACAGTTTCAACTAGTCTTTATTTTACCCTTTGGTCGTATTTAGATAAAAATGAAATTATGTCTGTAGATTGGACTCATCATCATTTGATGACCAATATGCGTATTAAACTTAATGATATTGAGTGTGCAAGGGAAAAATTAGAAGCAATTGGATTATTAAAAACTTATTTAAAAAAAGGAAATATTAATCATTATGTTTATGAAATGTTCTCTCCTCTATCAGCAGCTGAATTTCTGAATAATCCAATTTTAGGAACTACCTTATACAATAATGTGGGATCAAGTGAATACGATAAAATCATTGAATATTTTCGAATTCCGCATATTCATTTAAAAGAATATGAAGAAATTACACACAGTTTTTCTGAAGTATTTGAATCTACTAATATTTCTAGTTTTGAAAATATGATTGAGGATATTCGAAAAAATACAGTCAATCAAATTCATGTCATTTCAAAAATTGATATTGATAATATTGTCTCTATGATTCCAGAGGAAATGTTAAATCCTAAATCTTTAACAAAAGACACAAGAAATTTTCTTCATAAATTATCTTTTATTTATAACTTTGATGATGAAAGAATGAGCGAATTAATTCGTAATTCATTAAATGAGAGAAAAGGAATTAATAAAAATTTATTAAAAGAGAATGCAAGGCGTTTTTACCAATTTGAAAATAGCGGGAAACTTCCTAGTTTAATTTATCGTAATCAACCAGAATATCTTCGAAAACCAATCGGGGACAGTAGTAAAAAAGCCCAAATTATTTATCAATTTGAAACAACAAGTCCTTATGATTTCCTATGCGGAAAGTATAATGGATCCAGACCCTCTAAAAAGGATTTAGAGGTATTAGAATATCTTCTTCTGGATATGAATCTTAAACCAGGAGTAGTAAATGTTTTAATTGATTATGTATTAAAAATAAATAACAATAAATTAACTCGTAACTTTATAGAAGTGATTGCCAGTCAATGGGCAAAAAGTAAGATAGAGACAGTAGAAGCAGCTATGAATCTTGCTGAAAAAGAATATAAAAGTAGAAAAAAATACAAAACAAAACAAAAAGAGATTCAACCTGAATGGTTTGATAAAGAGATAGAAGTGCAGAAGCCAAACGAAGAAAGTCGTAAAAAAATGCAAGATTTATTAAAAGAATTTAAGTAGGTGAGGTATGGGTAAGATAAAAAATGAATTAAAAAAATACACCAAAGAAGATATTCATGTATCTTTATTAACAGAATGGAATAAAGCATTGGAAAATAAAGATTTTCAAGAATTTGTTCGACATTTTCATTCTTCTCAGGAAATTTTATCAAAATATACTTCTTCTTTAGAAGATAGTTTTGTAGAATTTGAACACTGTAAGAAATGTAAAGGACTTGCCATGTGTAAGAATCGGGTTAGAGGATATGCTTATTTACCGAAAGAAAATCATGACAGATTAGAATTTAATTATAAGGCTTGTAAATATACAGAGAAGTATAAAAAAGAAACCAAACATTTAAAGAATATAGAAAGTTTTGATGTTCCAAAAGAAATTAAAGAAGCAAAAATGAAAGATATTTTTCTAGATTATGAACAACGATTTGAAGTAATTAAATGGTTAAATGATTTTATTAAAGATTATCCTAAGAATCATAATCAAAAAGGAATTTATTTATATGGAAACTTTGGTTGTGGGAAAACTTATTTAATTTCCGCTGCATTTAATGAATTAGCTAAAAAAGGGTATAAAAGCGCGATTATATTTTGGCCTGAATATCTAAGAAGTTTAAAGAGTTCTTTTGGAAATGATTTTAAAGAAAGAATGGAACATATTAAAAAAGTGCCACTTTTATTAATTGATGATATTGGAGCAGAAAATACTACAGCATGGGGAAGGGATGAAATATTTTGCCCTTTAATTCAATATCGAATGCAAGAGAAACTTCCAACCTTTTTTACATCTAATCTAGATTTAGAAGCATTAGAACAACATTTTAGTATTACCAAAGATGGAGTTGAAAAGGTAAAAGCAAGAAGAATCATTGAACGAATTCGTCAATTAACAGAATTACGAGAAATGGTTAGTAAAAATTTAAGAAATTAGAAAGTGTGTAGGGGGATTTTATGAATTTAGATGAAAAAATGAAACAGTTTAAAAAAGAAATTATAAATGCAAAAAATATTCACCATGTCCATTACATCATTGAAAGGTATTTCAATAATGACCTTAGTTTACGAAAAAAGAAGAAGCTATTTTATTTGACTTTACAAGAAATAAAAAAAGAAAGAAAAAATAAACGGGAGGAATATTTAAAGAATAAACAAAAGTTAAAACAATCTGAAAAAGCAGATTTATTAAAAGAAGAAACATTTTTAAAAGAAAAGGTTCGAATATTGAAGTTATATTGTGAAGAAATTCAAATTCATCAGAAAAAGGAAAATTACAAATTAGAACATATTCGTGAAGATGTTAATCCAAAAAACAAATCAACACAACAACAAGAATCTTTTTCTGATTTATCCATAGATGATATTTCTTATATTCATAATCCAAGAAGTAAACATTATCTTTCTTGTATGGAAACAAAAGAGGAGTTTGTAATTCAAGATTTAGATGAATTTTTACTTGCTTATAAATATTTTGTCCGTCATTATAATCTATTAGAATATCATGAAGTGATTATGAAATATACGAACCAACTTTTAGAACAACTTAGTACTTTAGAAGAAGAGAGATTCATGATAGAATTAACATCTATTATTGATAATATTAAATATAAAAAAGCAGAATATAAAGATAAAGAAAATTTAAATGTAAAGTTGGAAAAAGAAATATTAAAACAAATCAAGAAAGAATTTCGTAAGTCATATAGAAATGTTAAAAAAGTAAAAGATTTTCATGATTATCGCATAGATATTTTAGAATATTTAATATATCATGAAGGAAACTATTACCACATAAAAAAATTAATCGAATATATTCCTGAAATGATAAATTTACGTTCAAAAGAAGATGAATATCTTTTTAAAAACTCAATTTCTGTAGAAAAAAGTAATCAAAAAGATGAACACATATTAGTTAAAATCATTAAATTATTTGCCTATCATTTAGAAATTGAATTACGAAGTCAAGATCCCGATTTTATTAATCGAGATTATTATAAGAAATTATATTTCTTACTACAAAAAAGATCTGTTCTTTTAACAGAAGAGGATCAAAAAGAAATAGATGATACGTTAGACCGTTTATTCAGTCATTTAAAAAACAATCGTTATGAAGAAAAACGTAAAGCAAAAGCAATGATGGATATTTTAGAAATTCGAGAAAATATAAATTCTACAAAAGAAAACAGAAAGAACGTAATACCAGATCAACTAGAGAATGAAATCGCTTTTTTAGAATATAGAAAAGAGAAATCACTACAAGAAGAAATCAGAGCCAATTTAACTAGCAAGTATTTATCTGATGTCCATGATAAAGTAGAGTCTTTAAAACAACAGAATCCAAACATATCTAATCGAGAACTTGCTAAAGAATTAGGTGTTAAAGTACATGATATAACAAATAGTTTTCTTTTTAGTGATACGATTATGTTAGCGGGAAAGAATGTTGCTTATTCTATTTGCCAGGATGAAGAGTATAATTATTATTTTCGAATTCATACATTGGATATGACTAGTTGTATTGAAGAAGATTCTATGTTATCACAGGATTTATATAATACTATTTATGGTGATAAAAAATCAAGATTTTTGAAATATTTCAAAATGAAAAAACAAGAAATTATACCAACGATTACTTATCAATTTAAAGTGATGAAAAATGGATATGTTTCTAATTTTCAAATGTTTTTTAGTCAAATTAGTATCGATCAGGTCTATACAGATGAAGATTTACAAAACTATCGTTCAAATGAGTCATTAAAAAGGTTTGTTCAGATTTATCGTTTAATTCATCAAAATAATCATTCTAGAATTACAATTGATGCTTATCATCAATTATTCAGTAATTTGGTGTCTGAAAATATTTTTCATTATATTTATCAAAATAACCTCCCAATGATTATAAAAGGAAAAAATGAAATATCGGATTTTGATTATTTACGATTTAATAGTGAACTTGGTTATTTATTATCAAAATTAGATTATAAAACTTATCACAAAGTCTTTCATGTAATTGCTTCAAATATGGATGAATATCATTATTCCATAGAAGGTTTCCAAGGAAATAATAGTATTAATATTTTAGATAATTTAAATTATGAACATTTTATAAATCAACTTATTATTAAAGAAATTATCAAACAAACAGATAAGGATAAAATTATAGAGCGTTATGCAGCTATTTGTCAGGAAGCTATAACCAGTTTAAATGATTCACTGGGTTATGTTTCTATCCCAAGCCAAAATAAAACAAAAAACTTGAAATAAATTTTGATATATATTATACTTATAATAGTTAAAAACAAAGAGGATAAGAGTAGTAATAGAAATTTTATATTTAGAAAGAAAGTGGTTGATGAAAACTTTTTATAAAACTCTATGAACTTCCTTTTCTAGTTGCATGAAGCCGTTTTACTTGCGTTAAAAGTAAAAGAGCATAAAGTATTATGAAATAAGGTGGTACCGCGGAAATATTCGTCCTTATACATAATGCTTTTTTGTGGGTAAAAGGAGGAAATATGCAAGAAGTTATATTTAGTTTAATTGTTTTTATTATTATTTATTTGATTTATTGGATAACAGTGATTTTAAGAAAAAAGAAATTAGAAAAATTTAAAAATAATACCTATGTAAGATATTTACAACTGATTTATCATATTGATATAGAGAGGATAAATATAAAATCTTTAGCTAAAGTAATAGCATTAACCAATTCTTTTATTCTATCCTTTACACTATATTTTATATCGATTACAGATTCCTTGTTTTTAATGTTATTGTTAGCAGTAGCAATCTTTATACCTCTACAATTGTTAAGTTATCATATCATAGGAAAATATTATCAAAAAAAGCAAAGGAGTGATCATCATGTATAATCATGAACAAATAGAAAAAAAATGGCAAAAATATTGGGAAGAAAATGAAACTTTTAAAGTAGATATTGATAAAAATAAGAAAAAGTTTTATATGTTAGTAGAATTTCCTTATCCATCGGGAGTAGGACTACACGTTGGACATGGTCGTGTATATACAGCTAGTGATGTGCAAGCTAGATTTAAAAAAGCAAGAGGATATAATGTTTTGTTTCCAATGGGGTGGGATGCCTTTGGAGCTCCCGCAGAACAATATGCAATTAAAAATCATATTCATCCAAAGGAAGCGGTAAAAGAGAATATTCAAGTATTTAAAGGACAAATGAAATCACTCGGACTTTCTATTGATTGGTCAAGGGAGTTTTCAACCACCGATCCAGAATATTATAAATTAACTCAAAAACAATTTTTAGAATTTTATAAGGCAGGATTAGCTTATAAAGCAGAAAAAGAGATTAATTGGTGTCCAAATTGTAAAATGGGATTATCTAACGAGGATGCTCAAGGTGGTGTTTGTGAAAGATGCGGAACAGAAACCACTAAGAAATTAAAGAATCAATGGGTACTTAAAATGAGTAAATACGCGGATAAATTAATAGATGGACTAGATGATACAGATTTTCTAGATAAAGTGAAAACAGCTCAAATTAATTGGATTGGTAAAAGTATAGGTGCTTCTGTTAATTTTCCGATTAAGGGCACAGAGGATTGTTTGGAAGTCTTTACTACTAGATGTGATACCTTATTTGGAGTGACTTTCATGGTAATTAGTCCAGAACATCCATATATTGAAAAATATAAAGATCGAATTAGCAATCTAGAAGAGATTAGAAAATATCAAGAACAAGCAGCTCATAAAAGTGAAATTGAAAGAACTGATAATACCAAAGAAAAAACAGGAGTTGTGCTTCAAGGGTTAAAGGCAATTAATCCTGTTAACGATCAAGAAATTCCAATATGGGTGAGTGATTATGTTCTATCTACTTATGGAACAGGAGCAATTATGGCAGTTCCAGCACATGATGATAGAGACTATGAATTTGCGAAAAAGTTTAATATTCCAATGATTCAAGTATTAGAAGAAGAAACAGGACAAAAGGAAGAAAATGAAACAAAGAAAAATAGTATAGTAGCTGTTTTATATGATGAGCGAAAAGATCAATATTTAACGATCAATTGGCATGAAAATGGTGGAAGATTATTGATTGGTGGAACTATCAAAGAGAAAGAAACACCTTTGGAATGTGCTATTAGGGAAATTAAGGAAGAAACAGGGTATACAAATTTTGAACTTGTAAAAGAAGGATTTAAGATTAACCATCATTATTATGCTTATAATAAAAATCAGTATTTTAATATCGAATGCACAACTTTCCTATTTAAACTAAATAGTTTGGATCAACAAGCACAACAATTGGATCATGATGAAAAATTTGATATAGAGTGGGTTTCAAAAGATGTTATAGAACGTGAAATAAAAGATGAATTACATCAAAAATCCTTTGAATATGTTACTAGTAGTAATGCTATGATCGGAGATGGTATTCATATTCATTCTGATTTTATCAATGGTTTAAATAAAGAAGATGCTATTTATGAAATGCTTCACTTCTTAGAAGAAAATCAAATTGGAAAACAACAAGTAAATTATCGTTTGCAAGACTGGATTTTTTCTCGTCAAAGATTCTGGGGAGAACCAATTCCGATGATTCACTGTGATGATTGTGGTTGGGTTCCTGTACCTGATGAAGACTTGCCAGTGGTACTACCAGATGTTCAAGCATATGAACCAACGGATACTGGTGAGAGTCCACTTGCTAACATTACAGAGTGGGTAAATGTTCAATGTCCAAAATGTGGAAAACAAGCAAAAAGAGAAACCGATACAATGCCAAACTGGGCGGGATCTTCTTGGTATTGGTTAAGATATATGGATCCTCATAATGAAAATGAAATTGCTAGTAAAGAAGCTTTGGACTACTTTGGGAAAGTAGATTTATACGATGGTGGTATGGAACATGCTACAAGACATTTATTATATGCTAGATTCTGGAATATTTTTTTACATGAACAAGGATTTGTTCCAAATTCAGAACCATTTTTAAGACGTATTAGTCATGGTATGATCTTAGGGCCAAATGGCGATAAAATGAGTAAAAGTAAGGGAAATGTTGTGAATCCTAACGATATGATAAAAGCTTATGGAGCAGACGCTTTGCGTACTTATGAGATGTTTATTGGAGATTATTCAAAAGATGCCGCATGGAATGAATCTGGTTTAAGAGGTTGTCATAAGTTTTTAAATAGAGTATGGAATTTACAAAATAAATTAAACGATAATTTAGGATATACAAAAAAATTAGAGACCATTATCCATAAAACGATTAAGAAAGTTACGGAGGATATTGATGGACTAGATTATAATACAGCTGTTTCCGCACTTATGATTTTATTAAATGAGTATGAGAAAGAAGAATCTATTACAAAAGAAGATTACAAAATCATTATTCAATTATTAAATCCTTTCGCTCCTCACATCACAGAGGAGATTAATGAAGTTTGTTCATTAGGTGATTTATTGTGTAATACGTCATGGCCTACATATGATTCTAATAAAGTGGTAGAAGAGACTTATGAAATGGTTGTTCAAGTGAATGGAAAAGTGCGTGGAAAAGTAGAAGTGGAAAGAAATACTTCGAAAGAAGAAATGGAAAAATTAGCTTTGAATATTGAAAATGTTAAAAATCATATAGGAGGTAAGGAGATCATCAAAGTAATTGTTATTCCTAAAAAACTAGTAAATGTTGTTGTAAAATAAAATTATTTAACATAGAAAAAAACATGATTACTCATGTTTTTTTCTTTATTGTAATTTGAACCGCACCACTTACTTGTAATAATTTAATTCTATATCATAAGAACATTTAAAGTCAAATATTTTTCTAGGCATACTATTTATATTGAAGCAAATATCATCTAAATAT
>CATLBU010000019.1 GCA_949879835.1 uncultured Bacilli bacterium | reverse complement strand
ATTGTTTTTATCAATTGATCTACATTGGAAAGCGTTAATCTGTTAACACTTTTTAAAAACAAACAAATGTCTTTTGCATCCTCCGTTTTACAAATTGCTTTCGTCAAGTCATTCAAGTTTTCTTCACTCAAATTTTTAATATTTTTTGCAAATAAATATATTCGTTTCGCATTATTTGTCTTACAAATTGCCCTTGTTAAATTATTCAAATTATCTTTGCTTAATCCTTTAACATCCCTCGCAAAAAAATAGATTTGTATTGCATCATAAGTTTTACACATTAATTCTACTAAATAATCTCGGTGTTTTTTGGCAAATCTATGTTGTAACATTGCATATTCATAAATTGAAACAGCATCATGACAAACCATTGAAATAATTAATTTTCCAAGCATAATAATTCCTCTTTTCGTTTTTTCATATAATATCACGAAAAAATTTTTTGTCAACATTTTCTATATTGAAAATCAAAATATAAAAAAGAAGCAGCTACACTTCTTGAATTACAATTAATATCATCGGTTTACATTCTGTCTCTTTATATAAATATTTTCCTAATTTATCACGAATTCCCGTTTTAATTTTATTAAAGTCCACAAATTTTGGTTTAATATTTTCTTTGATAATTTCTAATGATATTTTTTCTGCTTCTTTAATTAAATCGATATTGTCTTTTACATAAATAAATCCTCTGGTTAGGATTTCAGGCCCAGCTAATATATTTTTAGTAGAACGTTCAATTGTCGCGCTCACAATAACAATTCCATTTTCACTTAACAGTTCACGATCTTTTAATACCAATTCTCCAATATCCCCAATCGTTTTTCCATCTACCAAAATATCATCAATTTTTATTTTATTTCCTTTATCTTCTAATTTTCCATTTTTAAATGTGACAATATCTCCATTTAACTTCAACAATATATTTTTTTCATTCATGCCTATTCTTTTAGCTGCATTGGCATTGGCAACTTGGTGACGATATTCTCCTATTACTGGAAAATAATATTTTGGATTCATTAAATTTAACATCATCATCAAATCTTCATTAGAAGCGTGATGACATAAATACTTTTGAGAGTTTACAATAACGAGATTGGCCCCAATTTTCGCAATTGCATCAAAAATTCTAGTAGAACTTTTTTCCATTCCATCATAAATTGGAGCAGCAAAAACAACAGTATCTTGTTCTTTTATTTTTATAAATTTATCATACCCTTTTACAATACGACTGATATTAGAAAATGGTTTTTCTCTTTCATCAGAGATTAATACAACCACATCTTTATCATTTGTATGATTAATATTATAAACTCGTTTTTTATCAAATTCCAAATATTTTAAGTCAATAGCTTTATTAATCATATTTTCAAGCTTTTTCCCCATGATTACAACTTTACGATCTGTAAGCATTAATTCATTAAAAAGTTCTTGAATTCGATAAAACTGAGCGTTTGAAATATTAAATAGAACTCTTCCTTCTGCTTTATCTAACGTTTCTCTTACTATTTTTGCAATACGATTATTTGGTGTGGTAAAACCAGGTTTATCTGCATATAATGATTCGCTCATTAAACATAATACCCCTTGCTTTCCCACATAAGCAAGTTTGCCAATATCAGTTTGATAAGGACTTGTTACAGTTTGATCAAATACAAAATTTCCTGTATATACAATTGCCCCATCCTTGGTATTAATAACATAACCAACATTTCCTGGAACAGAGTGCGTTAAGGCGATTGGAAAAACACTCGTGTTATGGAATCGAATACTGCGATTTGGTCGAATAACATT
Source organism: uncultured Bacilli bacterium (assembly GCA_949879835.1). The sequence goes on along the minus strand of CATLBU010000019.1, from coordinate 10,765 downwards.
TAAGTGTTTACTAACCATTCCCTCATCTTCTAATTCCTTTTTAATAATTTCAATTGTAAAGTCTGTTCCATAGATTTCTAAATTTGGAACCTCTTTTAAAATATCTGGAATTGCTCCCATTTGACTATCATGTCCATGAGTAATAAATAATCCCTTGATTTTTTTAATATTCTCTTTGATATAATCAAAATTTGGAATGATGTAGTCTACTCCAAGCATACGATCATCCGCATATTTTAATCCCGCATCTAATATATAAATTTCTTGATCTACTTCCACTACATACATATTTTTTCCGTTTTCATTTAGTCCACCTAGACTAAAAATATTAATTTTACTCATAAGTTACTCCTTTCTTTTAAACTTTGATATGAAAAAGACTAATTCATTATATCAAAAAATAACAAATTAGTCTATTTTTGTTTTTTCTGTGAAATATTTTTTGTATATAATTTGAATAAATGCATACCTAATGGATATGGATTTCTACGAGGATTATGATAGATTTTTACAATCTCTTTTACAATATTATTTTTTAAAATTTCATCACAATTCTCAATATAAATTTCCTGATCTACCTTTGAGGTCATATCTAATAATACACGTATTATTAATTCTTGGTTTCTTCTTTTATTACTGATAACAGGAAAGATAAACAAGGCATTACATAGACTAGCTATTTTGGTAAAATCATTTTCTTCTTTTCTTTTTCTTAGTTCTTTTTTACATGTGTTATAAACATCTAATACTTTGATTTGATTTTGTAAATCAAATGAAACATCCGTGTTCATTTCTTGATTCATCTCTTTTAATTGATTTTGTATACTATTAATAATATTTAAACTTTCAATTATGGTAATTTCTGTTTCTTTCTCATCTAAATATGTCACGATATTCCCCCTTAAAATTATGTCCTATTATATAGTTTTATATCAGGAATGTCAAATAAACCAAACAAAAAAATATATGTTTATTTTTCATATATTTTTATAAATTTATTTCCGTATTTTTTTTCTTTTATAATTTTGTAATCTAAGCAATTAACTTCCTCTGTTTCATATTCACAGATAATCATTCCATGTTCCTTTAATAAATGATATTTTTGAATATAGTTCAGAGTTGGATTAATCAAATGATTAGAATATGGCGGATCTAAAAATATCAGATCAAATTGAATTTTTTGCTCTTTAAAAAATTCTAATGCTTGTTGAAAGTCTTTTTTTATTAAACTAGTATTTTCTATATTTCTTAAGTTTTTTTCTAAAATTGGCAAAATTTTAGGATTACTATCAACAAAATAACAGGTTTTTGCTCCATTACTAATTGCTTCTATTCCTAAAGAACCACTTCCTGCAAATAAGTCTAAACAAATAGAATCCTGAATGTGATTTTGAATGATTCCAAAGATAGATTCTTTGATTCGATCCATTGTTGGTCTAGTTCCATCAATATCAAAACCTTCTAGCTTTTTGCCTTTATATTTTCCACTTATAACACGCATACTATCATTTCCTCTTTTTTCTATTTTACCACATTATTGGAAAGTTGAAAAAAGATTTTGAATCAATTCCATTGTTTGGATTGCTTTTTCAAATTTATCACTGGCTCTTAATTTATAGGTTGTTTTAACTTCCTCTTCAAATTGTGAAAATAATTTAGGGTTTCTATTTAATAGTTTATACCAATAGGAATTCTCATGAAGATAGCGAATATAATTTGGATTATTTTTGATTTTAAATTGTGTCTCTAGTGTCATTAATCCTCAAAGTGTTTATAGAGAGGTCTTGGCTTATATTCTGATTTCGCATTAGTGGTTGAATCTTTCGTTCCAAAGTCTTGTAATACTCCAATTACTCTACTAACGCTATTAATCCCCTCCTGAAGTCCATCTAAATCCACATTTTTAAACCAGCCCAAAAAATCTGTAATAGACGCTGTTGTTGCGGCTGTTCCAGCTGCCTCTACTACTTCTTTTTGTCCTATATAGTCTTTCCAAACTTCATGATCCTCTCCATATAAATCATACATTTCATAGTATTTTTGCCAAGTCATTTTTCCCTCTTTTACGGGCTTTAATAATTTTGGATTCTTTTTTACAAATTCTTTAAAACTAGTCAATTTACTCATATAACCACCTATAGTATTATATGTAATTTAAAAACAAAGTTCACAAAAGAATTTATCTTACTTTTTGAATTTGATCTGATAACCAAAAATAATCTTCATTTTGGAAATCACATACAAATATTTTTTTGTGATAGATATAAAAAGTTTTGAACACCTCTGGCATATTGATATTGGATACAATAACAATACAAGAATAATTGATTTGAACGATGGTTGTCTCTGTTTGTGATAGTAATCGAATAAGATTACTGGTTTTATTTTTATGATGATATTTTCTTTGAATATAATGAATTAGCAAGTTTTTACTTACTATTTGGCAAACGCTATTATAAAGAGAAATTCCATATGTAAAATTCTTTTTATCTAATGTATATAAATTATATAATGTATTATATAATACCTTTGAATTTTTTTTATAGTTTTTATAGTAATCATTGTTGATAATGAATAAATAGTATTTGCGCATAATATCACCATGCTTATTATAAAAAAAGAAAGATAAAAATATTGTCAAAAAAAACAAAATTTTATTTTGTTTCTTCTAATATTGCTTTGATTCTTCTAACACCAGCGCTACTTGCTTCTTCTTTTTTTATCTTAAAATGACCAAGTTCTTTAGTATTAGCAACATGAGGTCCACCACATAATTCTTTAGAGATGTCTCCGATACTATAAACCGTTACAATATCTGGATAACGTTCTATAAACATGCATTCAGCTCCAGAAGCAATGGCTGTTTGTTTATCCATTTCTGTTTTTATGACAGGAAGTCCCTTTTCTATCCATTCATTAACAAGGTTTTCTACTTGCTTTTTTTCTTCTTCTGTTAATTTGTGATCACAGGAAAAATCAAAACGCATTCTTTCACTTGTAATATTACTTCCTTTTTGATGAATATCTTTATTGACGACTCTTTTTAATGCGGCATTCAAAAGATGTGTTGCGGTATGATATTTTGTTTCTATCTCACCAGTACTAGCTAAACCACCTTTGAATTTTTCTTTTGCACCTTGTCTAGATAATTCTTGATGTGCTTTAAATTTTTCATGATATCCTTCTACATCTACTTCAATATTCTGTTCTTTGGCAAGTTCAACTGTTAATTCAATTGGAAATCCATAAGTATCATATAATTTAAAAGCCAAATCTTTATCAATTTTTTGATTGGTAAGTTTTTTGGTTAGCTTTTCAAATTCTCGAAGCCCTTTTTCTAGTGTCCTTCCAAATTTTCTCTTTTCTGATTCTAGTACATCTAATACAACTTGTTGATTCTCTTCTAATTCAGAATAGTATTTTTTATATTGTTTAATTACCAAATGTGCGATTTGTACTTCCCAGTTCGAATTTACATCGATTCCTAATTTTTTCGCATGGCGAATTGCTCTTCGAATTAATCTTCTTAAAATATATCCCTGATCGGTATTAGAGGGTTTGATTCCTGCTGGATCTGCACTGACAAATACTGCAGTACGAATATGATCAGCTATAATTCTCATACTGGTGGGTTGTTCTTTATAGGAAGTATTAGAAAGTTGTTCGATTAAGCCTATAATATCTTTCCAAATGCTTGTTTCATAGTTATCGTCTTTTCCTTCCAAAACAGCAACTACTCGCTCTAATCCCATTCCAGTATCAACGTTTTTCTTTGAAAGTTCTGTTATTTTTCCATCCTTGTCTTTATAAAATTCCATAAAAACATTATTCCATATCTCTACCCAACGATCATCAGATGGATCAAAATAATCAGGAACTGAATCGTTACTGCGAAAATAAAAAATTTCTGTATCTCCACCACAAGGTCCTATTTCTCCTGCTATCCAAAAATTGTCTTCTTTTCCTAAATAAGCTATTTTTTTCTCGGATATTCCTAATTTTTTCCACATCAATGCAGATGTTTCATCCCTTGGAATATCTTTATCTCCTTCAAATACGGTAATCGCTAGTCTTTCTACTGGTATTTTTAATATTTTAGTTAAAAATTCAAAACTATAGGAAATGCTTTCTTCTTTAAAATAATCCCCTAAACTCCAATTTCCTAACATTTCAAAAAAGGTATGATGGGTTTTGTCACCAACTTCTTCTAAATCATTGGTTCTTAAACACTTTTGATAATCACATAGTCTTGTTCCATAAGGATGTTTTTCACCCATTAAATAAGGAATTAGTGGCTGCATTCCAGCGGTATTAAATAAAACGGATGGATCATTTTCTGGAACGATAGGTGCACTTGGAATCTGTTTATGTCCTTTACTAATAAAAAAGTCAATATATAAATCTTTTAAGTTCATGATTTCACCTCTCCTAATATTTGTTTTGTAATTCTATCTAAGTGTTTTATATATGTTTCTAAATCTTCATTATTTAAAATATAATAATCGGCATAAGCAATAGGTCCTCCCTTGGCGGAATTCTCTATTTCGGCAATATCTCTTTCTTTCGCTTTTGCATTTGAAAAAGGTCTGATCGTTCGGTGTTCTAGACGTTGATAGCGAACTTTTTTATCTGTGATGATAGCAATTACAGAAAGTTCATCTTGAAATTTTTCTTTTAATATTTTATATTCATCCCAAGAGTATAATCCATCTAATACGACATTTCCTTTTTGGGAAGCATTTTGAATTTGATCTAGTAGTAATAAAGCAAAGGCACCCATTCCATATTCTTTTCGAAGTTTTTCTCTTATTAATTTTTCATTATCTGGGGTTATTTCTAAATTTTCCTTTTTTAATTGATCTAATGTTACTTTTCCAAAATAAATATTTTGAAAACCTAATTTTTCATAATAATCAGAAGCGATTGATTTACCACTCCCGCACATTCCAACAATTGCAATTATTTTTCCCATTTCAAACCTCTTTCATTATTTTTGAAATACTTTCCTTTAAATGATTTTTATCATTATCATTTATTATAACATAATCTGCAGGATAATTGTTTAAATCTTGTTCAGTTATATGATTTTTTTGTTTCTCCGTTAAGCCATTATCAAAATTTGGACGAATGACTTGTATACAAATTACATGTGGAAATTCTTTTTTTAAAGTTTCTATTTCTTTCTTTAGACGAACTCCTGAAATGATGATATGCTTTTTATAATAGGACATTACTTTTATATCTTCTATAATTCTATCAATTAGTAAATTAGAGTGCATTTTATTTTGAATAATATCAATTCCTATTTCTTGTAGAAAATCTCTTGGTTTTGTTTCTTCTGATCCATTCCATCCCAGAATTTTTCTTGCGTAATCTTTTAATGGACTTGTTATAGATAAAGTGATACTGTCTTCTTTTTGATTTTGAATAAAACTAGCTACGATATCTTTTCCTGCTTGAGCTTTCCCACAAATAACGTAAATAACTAACGAATTTAAATTCATATAATATCCTCCTAGAATTTTGAAAACCACGAATCATAACGTGGTTTATTATTCATTTCTTATAATTTCATATTTATCGTTAAAATACATAAAAATCGATTTAATGGCTGCTATAATAGGGGTTGAAATTACCATTCCTAAAATTCCAAAGAAATATCCAAATATTAATAATCCTAACATAATTGTGACTGGATGTAGTTTTGTTGTTTTACTCATAATAAATGGTTGTAATAAATTTCCTTCTAAGAATTGTACAACAACAATGATAATTAAGGTAATAATTCCAATTATTGGGCTTTGAGAAAAGCCAACAATAACTGCTGGAGCACCACCAATATAAGGTCCTGCATAAGGAATGATATTTGTAATTCCACAGAATAAAGCGAATAACAAAGGTGCTTTTAATCCTACAAGACTAAACCCGATTGTCATAATCACAAAGATTAATAGGGCATCTAATAATAAACCTTGAATAAATTTTCGAAGAGATGTATTTACTTCATTCATTAAATCTCTACCATCGTTTCGCATTTTTTTAGGAAGTAATGTGATAATTAAATCATTCGCACTATCAAAATTTAACAACAAATAGAAACCGATGATTAGACCAATTACTAAGCTCCCAGCAAAGGAGAAAATGGTTTTAAGTGTATCAATAATAACACTTGGTAGAGAGTTTGTTAGATTGGTTCCAGTTCGTTCTATGATGGTAAATAGTTGTGCTTTGATACTTTCTCCATCAATATAATCAATTCTACTTAAATTATCAAAAATTCCATTCATCCAATTTTTAATAAAATCAAATACTGCAGGTAAAACTTTAACAAAGTCATTAATTTGATCATATAAAAGCGGAATAATTGAACTAATTAATAATATGATTAAGCCAATTAATAAGAGATATGTTATGGTTGTTCCAAGACCTCTTCGAATTCCTTTTTTATTTAGCATTCGAACGAATGGATCAAATAACCAAGCAATTAGTATTCCGATAAATAAAGGTGAAATGGTTTTTAAAATAATTAAGATTGTTTGTTTCAAATGTAATTCTTTAAAAACACGAAGCCCAATATAAACAGCTAAAATAATTACTAAAATATAAACAATATGTAATATTTTTTTTGATAAAGTCAACACATCATTTACTTTTTCATGATCAATTTGTTTATGTTTTTCCTTTTCTTTTTTGGCAAACATATTATCACCTCTATTCATATATATTGATTATAACAAATATTTAGGAATATTTCTATTCTTTGTTGTAAATAATTTTTTGTTTTGATATAATTTTTTAGAGGTGAATTATGATTAAGAATATTTTTGGAGGCATCCTGATTGGGATTGCGAATATCATTCCTGGTGTAAGTGGTGGTACTATTATGGTTTTACTTGGGCTTTTTGATCAAACGATGGAAGCGATATCCAATGTTTTTAAGTTAAAAATTAGTTTTCAAGACCGAATGAAAAATTTTTTATTTTTACTTCAAATTGTTATTGGAGTTGCAATTGGACTGGTTGTATTTGCGAAAGTACTAGATTTCTTATTTTCTCATTTTGAACATCAAACTTTATTTTTATTTGCAGGGTTAATTATTTTTAGTTTGCCTATGTTAAAAAAACAAGAATTAAAAAATTCTAAAGTGAGTATTCCCTTTTTTATAATAGGAATTTTCATCATTGGGCTTCTTGCTTTCTTTAGTCCAGAGAAGAAAGAAGTGGTTGTTCCACTATCTGATCTACTTAGCAAAAATTTAGATCTTGCTTATATTTTAATTCTTATTATTATGGGGGCAATTAGCGGAGCTTCTATGTTATTTCCAGGTATTTCTGGATCAATGGTTTTATTAGTACTAGGATATTATTATTTATATAAATCATATGTTTCAAATGTAACATCCTTTGAACCGATGGTTTTAATTCCTCTTATTTTTATTGCTCTTGGAGTTGGTATCGGAATTATTATTAGTGCGAAATTAACTACCTATTTACTAGAAAAATATCGTACAAAGACGATGAGTTTCATTTTAGGACTTGTTTTAATGAGTGGTATTGTAATTATTCCATTAAAAGGATATGATGTGATTACTATCATTAGTTCTATCATCTGCTTTGCTATTGGAAGTATCTTTATTATGATGTTTAATAAGAAAGTTTAAAAAACAGTGTTCATTTGAAAAACACTGTTTTTTTTGGGATTATTTGACACCAACAATTTTATAAATTCTAGGATTTGGAACCCCCGCTTTATACATTTCAATGATTCGAAAGTTTGTTTCCCCAGTAAAAGTAAAGTGAATAAAATAATACCAACTTGCGTTATAATACGGTGAAGATACATAGGTTGAAACCGAATACTGTATTTTGGAAGTATCTACTACAACAGAATCATTAAAAACACTTTTCCATGTACTAACATTATTATGTTTAGTAGAATCTGTATAAACAATTAAGTACTTATAATCTTTCACACTTTTTGTTAAATTGTATGTACCTGTAGCTGCTGCCGATCCTTCATATATTGTTTCATATATTCCTGTAAGGGCTGAACTTTCTAATTCTTTAATTCTATTTTCTAAGGATGTTTTATTAGCTGCCATTTCTTTTTCTAATTCATCAATTCTGGCTTCCAAAGCAGAAGTATCCCCAGAGGAACTTGTAGAACCATTTGTTACAATTTCTACATTGTATTTTTCTCCATTTAAAGTAACTAAATAGTCTCCATAATAAAACTTTCCACTTGCTACTCCTTTTTTATCTATTACGACATTTCCTGTATCTGGTAGTGTTCCTTTTATCTTTAATGTTAAAGATATTGTATCTAAGATTGGGATTAGAGCGGCATTTTCATTTTTTTTAGTAATTGTTTCTTTGTTAATACTATACTCTCCTGTATAATCTGTATTAGTATTTTTTAGTTGATCTTTTACAATTTTCTTTTCAATGGCATCTACATATCCCATTGCCGATTCTTTATAACTATTTTTTCTTGCTTCTTCTATGACATTTAATATCATTGGTATTGTGATTAGTGCGACTACCGCTATTATGACAATGACTGCTAGTAGTTCTACCAATGTAAATCCTTTTTTCTTCATTTTACTGCTCTCCTATTCTATCTACAATTATATCATATCTATCTTTGTTTTCAATCTTTTCTTTTTATTTTTTAAACTTTCCTTATTTTTATAATATTATTTAGAATAAAAAACTTATTTTTCTTTCTATTATGAACGTTTATCGATTATCTTAATGGATATTAAAAAGTTGGCAAAAGCCAACCCTTTATTCATAAAAACTGTTTATATATTTTAAAACTTCTTGGATTGTATTATCAAAATTTTCATAGTCTGTATCAAACCAAGTAATATTCATTTTATTTAAAAACCATGTATATTGTCTTTTAGCATATCTTCTACATCTTTGTTTTATTAATTCTATTGCTTCTTCTTTTGTTATATGGTGATCAAAATATTCAAATAATTCTTTATATCCAATTGGAGTCATTACTGCTTTCGTACGAATATTTTGCTGATATAAATTCTTTGCTTCCTCCATTAATCCATCTTCTAACATTTGATCTACTCGATGATTAATTTTTTGATATAAAATTTCTCTCTTGGTAGTTAATCCAATCCATATAATATCATCATAAAATAATTGGTCGCCTGTTTTATTTTCTTCTAAAATTTCATGATGTTGATCATAATAGTTTAATGAGCGAAGAATTCTTTTCCGATTATTTTTATGAATTTTTGTTTCTGGATAAATTTTTAATAGTTTTGCATATAACTGTTCCGTTGAAAGATTGCAATCTTCTTCCTTTTTATCTTCTTCTTTTAAGTCATATTGATATAAAGCCGCTTTGACATACAAACCAGTCCCACCCACTATAATAGGAATCTTATTTTTATCTTTAATCTCTCGAATTTTTTTTCGACAATCTTTTTGGTAATCAAAAAGGGTATAATCTTGGGTTATATCTTTTATATCTATTAAATGATGAACAATATCTTTTTTTTCTTCTTCTGTTACTTTCGCTGTTGCGATATCTAAACCTTTATAAACTTGAGTTGAATCGGAATTAATAATTTCACCATTTAATTTTTTGGCAAGTTCAATACTTAATTTTGTTTTTCCAACAGCAGTTGGTCCTACAATTACAACAATCATATTTTCTCACCTCTTATTTAATAAACATAGAGTCTCCAAAAGAGAAAAAACGGTAATTTCTTTGAATAGCTTCTTCATAAGCTTTCATAATATTTTCTTTTCCTGCTAGAGCGCTTACTAACATTAATAAGGTAGACTTTGGTAAATGAAAATTCGTAATTAAAGCATCTATCGCCTGGAACTGATAACCTGGATAAATGAAAATATCTGTCCACCCACTACACTCTTTGAATTCTCCATATAAATTCATAATTGTTTCTAGTGTTCTTGTAGAAGTAGTTCCAACACTGATGATCCTTTGATTATTTTTCTTAGCTTGATTTAAAATATTTGCTGTTTCTTTATCCATCATATAAAATTCACTATGCATTTTATGTTGCGTTACATCTTCTACTGTAACTGGTCGAAAAGTACCCAGTCCAACATGTAAAGTAATATAAACGACTTTTACTTTTTTTCGTTCTAATTCATTTAATAAATCTTTTGTAAAGTGCAAGCCAGCCGTTGGAGCAGCAGCACTTCCTAAGTTTTTCGCATATACTGTTTGATAACGATCTTTATCTTGTAATTTCTCATGAATATATGGTGGAAGTGGCATTTCTCCTAATTGATCTAGTATTTCATATAAAATCCCCTTATAAATTAATTTAAAAACACGAATTCCCTCTTCTTTTATTCCAATGCATTTTGCTTTCAGTATTCCTTGTCCAAACGACACAATCGTACCTAATTTCACTCTCTTAGCAGGTTTTGTTAAACACTCCCATATATTATTTTCCTCTTCTTTTAATAATAAAACTTCTATAACCGCTTTTGTATCTTCCTTTTGTCCATAAAGTCTAGCTGGCAATACTTTTGTATCATTTAAAACCAATACATCATTCTCATTCAATTCCTGTGTAATATCATGAAAATTTTGGTGGCGAATTTTTCCTGTTTTTTTATCCAATACTAACATCTTCGAGTGATCTCTATTTTCAATCGGTGTTTGGGCAATTAGTTCTTCTGGTAATTGATAATCAAAATCTTCTGTTCGCATTTTTACTACTTCCTCTCTTTCAATGATGTCGTTTATAATAATCTTCTGATTT
>CATLBU010000018.1 GCA_949879835.1 uncultured Bacilli bacterium | reverse complement strand
TAAACCTACTTTTACAAAGGAATCATAAAATTTATTACCATCATCAATAACCATTTCTAAAGATAGCGATACAATTAAGACAATAATAGAAGAAAACATTCCAGATACAAAAAGTTTCAGTAGTAATAATAACGGTTCCTTTTCTATCTTATCTTTATCAAAAGTATATTTTAACAAAAAGATGATTGGTATAACTGCAATACATATTAAAACGATATTTTTAAACATAAACCCACTTCCTATCTTATTTATATAGTATCATATTTTATAGTCAACCGATAAAAAAAGGACTTATCAGAATGTCAATATATGTCAATCTTTTTGAAACAAAAATAATATAAATAGTAGAAAAATAAACAGATTCAGGAAAGATTCTAAAATATAAAAGTTTTGGGAAGATAGAAAAAATTTTTAAAATGTAAAAAATATGGTATTATTGATATAGGTGATAATATGGCTAGTAGAATGGAAAAGTACTATAATCAATCATCCTCAAATACGAAACGGAGTCAAAAAAATCAGTTATTATATCAGGAGATAGATAACCTTTATCAAAAAGAAACAGATATAACAAGGGTAGAAAGATTGTTAAAAAACTATCAAGATTATAAAACCATTCATAATCGATATAATGATGAGACTATAGAAGAACTAGACTCTAATTTCCAAAGAAATAAATATAATACTTATCGTTTAAAAGCAGATAATCTACACCAAAGAGAAATGAATATAGAAGAAGATCAAAAAATAAGACGATTAATTGATCATATTACCATGACTAGCTATTTAAATAAAAGGAAATCAAATTTAATAGAACAAAATCTATTTTCTAAGAAAGAATATAAAAAAAAGGCAACCAATATTAATGATCTGTTTAATGAATTAAAATATTCATCTCCCAAAAAAGAAGAAACTTCATTAAATGATTTCTTCGATGTTCATAAGGATGATGAAAAGGAAAAAACTAGAAGAGCAAACTTGAAGGTAAAAATCATAGTTGGAATTCTCTTTTTAATAAATACAATAGCAATATTTTTCTTAATATATAGAGCAATAAAGTAATGTTAATACAACATTACTTTTTTAATATATCTAATGTGTGAGCGGCTGCTCCAATCAAATCTTGCCGTTCGCAGGTTTTCCAATGATAATCTAAAAACTTTTGAAAAGTTTTTTCATCCATCTTATTTAATACATTTCTCATATAATTAGCAGGTCCATCAGGAGTAATAATCTTAATTCTTTTTAAATTGGAAATCTTGTTAAATCGATTAATATCTTCTAATCGAACTACACTATATAAATCAGTTTCTTTTGAAAGACAATGGTAATGATTATCTAACATATCTTCACATTCCAAAATATGATTATCTTTAAATCCATGTGTAATTACACAATAATCATTCATACAGTAAGCAACCATAATAATTCCATTTTGTTTTGTAACACGTTTTGCTTCTAGTAATGCCTTTATTTGATCCTCTTGATTACATAAATGATACATAGGACCAAATAATAAAACCAAATCAAAGGAATTATCTTTGAAACGTGATAAATCAATTGCATTGCCTTGGTAAGCTTTTACTTGTTTGTTTTTTTGTTCAATCACTCGTAAATTATGTTTTATTAACTCAATTGCAGTTACATCATAACCTTCCTCTACAAGAGAAATAGAATATCTTCCACAGCCAGCTCCAATATCTAATATTTTAGGCTGATTCATTTTCTTTAAATAAGTATGAATATATTTCATAGAAGTAATAAATTCTACCTGGCCATGTCTGGAATTAAGTCGTTTATCCTCATTAAATTTATTATAATACTTTATTAAATTCTCTTCATTCATATTATCCCTCTATAAAATAGTATCCTATTTTTTTATTTTTTTCAACTAATCAGCATACATTTTGATCTGTGTCATAAATAGAGATGATTCATATGATGTAATATGAGGTGAATAAAATTGGAATGGTTTGAAAGCTTAAATGTAATTGCCCAAACATTAATAGCTACTATATTTACTTGGGGGGTTACTGCCTTAGGAGCTCTTGTCGTTTGTTTTTTTAAAGAAGTAAACAAAAAAGTTTTAGGTACAATTTTAGGATTTAGTGCAGGAATCATGATTGCAGCTTCTTTTTGGTCATTGCTTGCTCCATCACTAGATTTATCTGAAGAACTAGGATATATTGTCTGGTTATTACCAGCTATAGGATTTATTTTAGGAGGCCTATTTGTTTTATTATCGGATCGCTTTTTGGATAAAGCACTAAGTTCAAAAAAACATTCAAAAAAGAAGAACTCACTAAAGAGAAGTATTTTATTAACATCCGCTATTGTTATTCATAATATTCCAGAAGGAATGGCTATTGGAGTTGCTTTTGGTGGAATTGCTAACGGAGTAGAAGGAATGACTGTAATTGGAGCAACTATGTTAGCAATAGGAATCGGAATCCAAAACTTTCCAGAAGGAGCAGCAGTATCCTTACCACTTAGAAGAGAAGGATGTTCACGATTTAAGAGTTTTATGATCGGTCAGGCCTCTGCAATCGTAGAACCAGTTTCAGCAATTATTGGAGTAATTTTAGTGATGTATATTCGAAGTGTCTTACCACTTTTACTTTCCTTCGCAGCGGGAGCTATGATCGTTGTAGTAGCAAGAGAACTTCTCCCAGAATCCATTAAAGAAAACAAAAATCTCTCTACTTTAGGAATGATTGTTGGTTTCGTTCTTATGATGGTCTTGGATGTGGCTTTAGGTTAAAAAAGCAAAAAATGCTTTTTTATTTTGTATAAATATTCTTCTTCTTTCCATAATGAAATAGAAAGGAGAAAATATGGCACGTCATAAAGTTGAAATATGTGGCGTGAATACTGCGAATATTAAAGTTTTAACTAACGAAGAAATGGTACAGCTATTTCAAAAATTTCAAAAAGGAGATATATCTGCTAAAGAAGAATTAATTAATGGAAATTTAAAACTAGTTTTATCCATTCTAAAAAAATATAATAATCGAACAGATAATATGGATGATCTTTTCCAAGTAGGTTGCATTGGTTTAATTAAAGCAATTGATAATTTTGATTTATCACATGAAGTTAAATTTTCTACTTACGCAGTACCTATGATTTTAGGAGAAGTACGAAGATACTTACGAGATTCGAGTAGTGTTCGAATTGCTAGGAGTACAAAGGATATAGCTTATAAGGCAATGAAAATAAAAGAAGAGTTAACAAATAGAAATGGAAAAGAACCAACTGTCGCACAAATTGCTAAAGAGCTTGGTATGAAAGAATTTGATGTGAATCATGCAATGGAATCGATGAAAGATACCATTAGTATGTTTGAACCAATTTATAATGATGGTGGGGATACTATTTATTTAGCAGATCAACTAGAAGATAAAAGTGATAAAGTCGCAAATGATACTAGAATTGCTTTAAAAGAGGCACTTAGTAAGTTAAAAGAGAAAGAGAAGTATATTATTTTAGAAAGATACTTGAAGGGCAGAACTCAACTAGAACTAGCAAGTGAAATTGGTATTTCTCAGGCTCAAATTTCAAGACTTGAAAAAAGTGGTTTAGAATCTATTAAAAAGATGATGCAATAAAATAGAAATAGGAAGTCTTTTTGACTATTTCCAATAAAAAGGAATTCCAAATAAGTAGAAATAAATCTACTTATTTCAGGTTGTTGACAAAGTGGTATATTCAAAATGAATATACTGCTTTTTTGGTGACCGTTTTAAAAAAATAGGTGACTTTTCTGAGGACAAGTGAAATTTGACCTGTATTTGGAGAATTTTTCCATCTCCAATTGGCCATTTTCTTTAAATTATGACACGCAAAAATCATCGTGGCATTCTGCTCATTTTTGAGTAACCCACGAACTCTAGTAAAACGAAGCCCATGTTGTTCTTTACAATCTCCAAATGTTCTCTCAATTGTTTCTTTTCTCAAAGGATAATTATCTTTCCATAGTTTCGTATATCTGTTTTCATTCGCTTGATCCTTATATTCTTCCCATATATGACGAGTAATTATTTTTTGACAGTTTTTACTCCTAGTACATTGATCTCTTAATGGACAATTCTTACACTTCTCTTTATTTGATTTATATTGTCTATAACCATTTTTATCTGTTGTACTATAAGACAATATTTCATTATTTGGACATATATAACAATCATAATACTCATTATAAACATACTCATATTTTTTAAACATACCTTTTCCCGTCATTGGTCTTTTATATGGCATTAATGGTGTATGATTTGATAGAATAATCTCCCTACATATCGCCGGGTTGACATAGCCCGCATCTAAACATATATTTTTTATTTTATCTTTAAATTTACTATTTAAAATATTATATGCTTCAAAGAATGCCACACTATCATGGATATTTCCGGGCGTTGTAGTATTTGATAATACAAATCCATTCTTATCACAAAATGTTTGGTGCGTATAGGCAAAACACTTTTCTTTTTCTCCCTTATGAAAACATCCACTTTCAGGGTCTGTCAAACTTTCTTTGATATGTTTTGTTTCTACATTTTCTATGACTTCCCCTGTTTCCTCATCAAACATGATTTCTGTTTTTTCTATATCTTTTAGTGGTTTCTTTCCATGCTTTATTCTATCTTCATTGATTTCCTTTAACATTGCTTCTTCATAGACCTTTTTCACAATCTCTACCTCAACATCTTTATGTCTATTTTTATTGGCATTTGCTTTTTGATGAGTTCCATCTCCAAAGACTGTTTCCATATCTACAAATCCATATTCTATGGCTTGATTTAATATCGTATCAAATATTTGATTAAATACTTCGCTATCTTTATATCTTCTTATATAATTTTGACTCCATGTTGAATAATTTGGTATATCATCATATATAGATAACCCTAGAAACCATCGATATGCCACATTTACTTTACATTCCTCACATGTCCTTTTCATTGAATTAATTCCAAATACAATGTTTATAAATATTAATTTAAAAAGTACCACTGGTGGAATACTTGGTCTTCCTCCGATACTATATAAGTCTTTTACTAATCTTTCTATAAATTTAAAATCTATACAACTATCTAATTTTCTTACCAAATGTTCTTCGGGTACCAATTCCTCTAATGTACTTAATATTATACAATCATTTTTATGCGTTTGTTTTGTCATTGCCATTTGATTCGCCTCCCATTCTAACCACTTTTATTATATCATTTCTGCATAATAAAAGCGAGATTTGGCAATGACTTTTTGGTTAGAATAAGTCTTTTTATCTCGCATATTCATTATATCAAATTTATTTACATATGAAAAGACTGTTGAACCTATTTGTCAACAGCCTGAAATAAGTAGAAATAAATCTACTTATTTTTGGATATAATGAAATAGGTAGGTAGATATTATGCGATTATCAGATTTACAAGATAAAGATATTGTTAATGTTCAAGATGGATCCAAAATAGGAAATATTATTGATGTCATTATTGATCACGATGGAAATATGCAATCGTTAATTGTTCAAAAAAGTAAGTTTTTTTCAAACTTATTTTCAAGTAAAGATGAATTAGAAATTAAATGGGAACATATAAAAAAAATCGGAGAAGATGTGATTTTGGTTAACATTGTATAATAATAATATACATGATATAATAGATTTAGGTGATTGGATGAAAGTATTATTATATACAGAAGGATTAAAAACAATTGGAAAATCAGGTCTTGGAAAAGCTGTTAAACATCAAATGAAAGCTTTAGAAGATAATCATATAGAATATACATTAAATATAAAAGATAATTATGATATTGTACACATTAACTTTTATGGCCCTAAATCTTATTTGCTTGCTAAAAAAGCTCATAAACTAGGGAAAAAAGTAGTGTATCATGCTCATTCAACAGAAGAAGACTTTAGAGATGGTTTTATTTTTTGTAAGCAAATATCTCCTCTTTTTAAAAAATGGATTACAAAGTGCTACCGTCTTGGAGATGTTGTTATAACTCCAACAAATTATTCTAAAAGATTGTTAGATCAATATAATATAGGAAGAGAAATTTATGCTATTTCTAATGGAATTGATACAAATTATTTTCAGAAGGATCAAAAATTAGGGGAGAATTTTAGAAAAACATATGGATATAAAAAAGAGGATAAGGTAATTATCGGAATCGGACTTTATATTGAAAGAAAAGGTATCGTTGATTTTGTAGAACTTGCCAAAAGAATGCCAGAATATCAATTTATTTGGTTTGGGTATAGCCCTTTAGCAGCTGCTACAAAGAAAGTAAGAGAAGCTGTCAAGACCAAACTTCCGAATTTACAATTTGCGGGGTATGTAGAAAGCGAAATGATAAAATCAGCTATGAGTGGATGTGATCTTTATTTATTTCCAACATTAGAGGAAACAGAAGGAATTCCAATTATTGAAGCATTTGCTTGCAAGACAAATGCCTTGATTCGTGATATTCCAATATTTGAAGAATTTAAAGAAGGTGAAGTTGTATATAAAGCAAAAAATTTAGAGGAATTTGAAGATAAAATTAAAAAAATACTCAATCAAGAACTCCCTTCCTTAACTAAAAATGCTTATAAAATTGCGAAAGATAGGGATATAAAAAAGGTAGGAAAACAATTAGTAGAAGTTTATAAACAAGCTATGAAAAAATAAAGCTTCTTTTTTATATAAAATAAGAAGTTTCATGTTATACTGATGATAGGTGATTCGATGAAAAAAATAAAAAAGATAATGATTATCGTTTTGGTATTATTATTTATAGGTCTTATAATATTATGGTTTATAAATAAAAAAAATAGTTCCGTAGAAAGAACAAAGAAAATAAATTATTTAGATAGTAATATTACCATTCATTTGTATCATCAGGATAAAAAGAGTGCAGAGGAAGTAATCGACAAAATAAAGAAAATTTTTAAAAAATATGATACATTATCTGATCGATATAATCCAAAAGAAAATGTAAAAAATCTTTATTATATTATCTATAATAATTCTAAAGATGACACTATTACTATTGATAAAACATTATATGAAATGTTAGAATATTCTAAAAAATGGTATCAGAAAAGCAATGGAAAAATTGATGTGTCACTAGCAAGTGTATCAGAAATTTGGAAAATGTATCGAGATAGCACAACTGGAGTTCCAAGCCCAGAAGAACTAAAAAGAGCTCGAATTCATACCATGGAGGATATCGTTTTGTTAGAAAATAATCAAATAAAGAATAATCATGTAGATATTGATTTAGAAGATATTGCTAAGAGCTTTGCAATGGAAGAGATTACCAATTATTTAAAGCAAAAAAATGTATCAGAATACTTAATTGATATCAATGGCGATGCATTTATGGGAAAGCATTATCAAAATAAAACTTATAAAATTGCGTTACAGAATCCAGATGAAAAAAATGATATCTATGAGATTATTCAAGGAAAGAATATAAATGTTGTAACTACAGGAAATCACCAACTTTATTATGAATATAATCAAATAAGGTATCATTATATTTTAGATTCAAATACTTTAATGCCTGCTAACTATATAAAATCAATTACGATTATCGCAAAAGATATAAAAGATTCTTACATCTTATCTAAAATGCTATTTTTAATGCCTTTTGATCAAAGCAAACAATATGTAGAACAAACAAAAGGATTAGAAGCAATTTGGTATGTAGATTCAGATAATATCATAAAATCTAGCAATTTTTCGAAATATGAATAGATACAAAATATTGCTTGTTTTATTTAAAAGGATATGCTATTCTAATAAAAGAAAGTTGTGATGCAGATGATTATTCCAAATTTAAAAGAAGCAAAAAAAAGAACATCTAAAGAAGTTTTAGTTAAAACAAATGAATATATAATTGAAAATGAATTAAAAAAAATAGGACAGGGAAGGAAATATTTTGTTAAAACCTATGGATGTCAAATGAATGAACATGATGGAGAAAACATCAAGGCAATCTTAGAAGATATGTCTTTTACAGAAGTGGGTACCATGGAAGAAGCAGATTTAATTCTTTTAAATACATGTGCGATTCGAGAAAACGCTCATAATAAAGTATTTGGATATTTAGGAAGAATTAAACATTTAAAAGAAAAGAGACCAAATATTATAACTGGAATTTGTGGATGTATGGCTCAAGAAGAAGTTGTAGTAGAAGAAATTATGAAGAAATATAAATGGTTGGATTTTGTTTTTGGAACTCACAATATTCATAAACTCCCCCAAATATTAAGTACTGCTATTATAAAAAAACAACAAGAAATTGAAGTAATGAGTGTCGAGGGGGATATTGTTGAAAATATTCCAGTAAAACGTGAAAGTAAGTATAAAGCATGGATCAATATTATGTATGGATGTGACAAATTCTGTACATATTGTATTGTGCCATATACAAGAGGAAAACAACGCAGTAGGCATCCTGAATATATTTTAGAGGAAGTAAAACAACTAAAAAAGGAAGGATATAAAGAGATTACATTGCTAGGTCAAAATGTAAATGCCTATGGTAAAGATTTAAATCTAGATTATAAAATGGAAGATTTACTAGAAGACGTCGCAAAAACGAAAATAGAAAGGATTCGTTTTGTAACAAGTCATCCATGGGATTTTACAGATGCCATGATTGATAAAATTTCCAAATATCCAAATATCATGCCCTATATTCATTTGCCACTACAAAGTGGATCAAATAAAATATTAAAATTAATGGGTAGAAGGTATACAAAAGAAACGTATTTAGAATTGTTTCAAAAATTAAAACAAAAATTGCCATATTCCTCTATTACTACAGATATTATTGTTGGATTTCCAGGGGAAACACAAGAAGATTTTGAAGATACCTTAGATATTGTAAATACTTGCAAATTTGACTCTGCTTTTACCTTTATCTTTTCTCCTCGAGTAGGAACACCTGCTGCAAAAATGAAAGATGATGTGCCAGAAGAAGAAAAAAGGAAAAGACTTCAAAAATTAAATCAGCTAGTCAATCAATATTCTAATGAAGCCAATCAAAAATATTTCAATAAAATAGTTCCTGTATTAATAGAAGGATATAGTGAAAAAGATTCTAAATATTTAATGGGATATACAGATACTATGAAATTAGTAAATGTTAAAGGAGATGATTCCGTTATTGGTCAAATTGTGAATGTGAAAATAACAGATGTTAAAACATGGAGCATGAATGGAGAAATTATCCAGTAAGAATGACAATATTGTCATTTTTTGTTATAATGATGATAGGTGATGATATGATGGAAATTATTTTGGAAGAGGCTAAGATAGAAGAATTAAATGATATTATTTTTCTCTATGGTCAATTAGTAAATTTCGAATGTCAATTTTATTATTTTCTTAAAAAATTTGAAAATTTTAGTGATGAAAATATTGCATGTTTAAAAAAAGACTTTGAAAGTTTTATGAACGATAAAAATCATAAAGTAATAATTGCAAAAGAGAAAAATAAAATTGTAGGAATGATTCATGGACACATTAAAGACAGTTATTTTTATATTGGACGAATATTAGAATTAGAAGAGTTAGTAGTTGATGAATCTTATCGTCGACTAGGAATAGCCGAGAAACTATATAAAAAATTAATTGTCTGGGGAAAAGAGAATAATACTGAAGAATTACATCTTAACGTGTTTCATACAAATAAGAATGCTTTAAACTTCTATGAAAAAATGTCGTTAGAACAGCATTCTATGAAAATGAAAGGAAAAATAAAATAACGAAAAGAATTATTAGGTGATGATATGTCAAAAATAAAAATAATGGATGAGGTTTTAGCCAATAAAATAGCTGCAGGAGAAGTGGTAGAACGATGTGCTTCTGTTGTAAAAGAGTTAGTTGAAAATAGTATTGACGCTAAAAGTAGTGAAATAAAAATAGAATTAATAGATTCTGGAACCCGTAGTATTCAAGTGATAGATAATGGGGTAGGAATGGATAAAGAGGATGCTATTTTGGCTTTTAATCGTCACGCAACCAGTAAATTACAAACAGAAGACGATTTATTCCATATTCATACATTAGGTTTTAGAGGAGAAGCTTTATCTAGTATTGCTAGCGTTAGTGAAGTTATTTTAAAAACCTGTAATCAGCAAGTCGGAACAGAAGTAAAAATAGAGGGTGGCAAAGTTATTTATGTTGAACCATGTGAGTCTAGAAAAGGAACAAAAATCGAAATCAACAATCTTTTTTATAACACACCTGCCAGATTAAAACATATGAAAAGCTTATATACAGAGCTTGCCAGTATCACGGATTATGTCAATAAGATAGCTCTTTCTTATCCAAATATTAAATTTACTTTAATCAACAACAACAATGTGTTATTAAATACAGATGGTAGCGGTAATCTATTAAAAGTTATCCATGCCATTTATGGATTAAATATTACAAAGAAAATGATAGAAGTACATGGAGAAAATAATGATTATGAGATTAGTGGATATATATCCCTTCCAGAAATTCATCGCTCCAATCGAAATGGTATGATTACATTAGTGAATGGTCGCGTTGTTCGAAATATAGAGTTAAATCATGTTATTAATGACAGTTATCATTCCTATAAACCAGATAATCGTTATCCCATTGTTGTTTTAAATATTGAAACAGATCCTACCTTAATAGATGTCAACATTCATCCAACGAAAATGGATGTAAAATTTTCTAAAATGCCAGAATTATTAGAATTGGTTGAAAACATGATTAAAGATAAATTAACAACTAAAACATTAATTCCCCATATTGAAGTTCCAGAAGAAAAAAAATCGAGACCAGAATATATAGAGCAAACATTACAATTAGAAAGAGTAGAAGAAAAACCTGAAATTTATACAACAAAAGAAGAAATTTTATTAGAAGATGAGAACCCAAATAAATCTTTTGAAGAAATTATAGAAGAAAAAGAAGAAGAACCAAAGGATAGACTCCCAGAATTATATCCTGTTGGATTGGTTCATGGAACTTATATTATTTGTCAAAATGAAAATGGCATGTATATGATTGACCAACATGCCGCTAAAGAAAGAGTAAATTATGAATATTATAAAAGAAAATTGGGGAATCCCAACCACGATAGTACTTCATTATTACTGCCGATTACAATAGAACTTTCTAATAATGACTTTATTATTCTAAAAGAAAATTTTCAATTATTAGAAAATATGAAATTTAAAATAGAAGAATTCGGAGTGAGTTCAGTTATTATAAAAGAGCATCCAACATGGCTCCCAAAAGGATATGAAAAAGAGGCGATAGAAAAAATATTAGAAATTATTGTTCAATTAGAAAAAAATTTCAGTATAGAAAAATTCAATGAAAGCATTGCTACTATGATGAGTTGTAAACTAGCAATTAAAGCAAATATGAATATTACACTAGAGGAAATGGAAACACTCATTAGTGATCTTAGAAAATGTCAAAATCCATTTCATTGTCCGCATGGAAGACCTACAATGGTTTATTATACAAAATATGATTTGGAAAAAATGTTTAAAAGAAGTGGATTTTAATATATGAAAAGAAGGAAACAATAAAGTTTCCTTTTAAATACAACAAATACCTTCTGATACATGGCGGGCAATCGTACCAAAATACACTCCAATATTAAATATAATATCCGTGCATATTGCGGTAGCTATTAATAAAATAGGGACACATAAAATATAATATATGATTTTTCTATGTTCTTTAATTATAGAGAGCATATTTTTCCATTTTGTAATCTTCTAATTGCTGTTCCAATGCTTCGTCCTAAATCTAATATAGAATTAATCCCTCTTACGACAGCACTAATCATAGAAGCAGAAATTGCTCCTCCAACAACATTCATTAATTCTCTATCTTCTAATCTCATATAAACTCCTATCTGCAGGCAAGTGGTCGAATATAACCATCGATGATCCCTACTAAAAATGTAATTCCTGCCCCAATTAATAAACCAATACCAAATTTAGCAGCGCCTCCACTGATTTGTTGTAATTCTTCATCTTTTAATTTCATATATGCTCCTTTCTTTCGCAATCGATTTCTTCTATCTAACGCCAGATTAGATAAAATAAAGCTATAAATTTACTAAAAAGATAACGCATTATAAAACTTCCTTTCCTTGATTTCTTTTTAAATCTTCTATTACTTTTCCATGTTTCATTTGAATAACACGTTCAAATAAATCGATGTTATCAGTTCTATGGGTGACAAAAACAATACTCTTTTCTGAATAATGATGTAAAATATTTTTTAATATTTTTCTCTCTAATGATACGTCTACTTGGCTTAGGCCTTCATCAATTAATAGATAATTAAAATTCTTAAGTAATGCTCGTGCAAGAATGATTCTTTGTTTTTCACCACCTGAAATATTAAATCCATTTTCTTCAATTAACATATAATAATTTAACGAATTATTTTTAATAATTTCTTCAATATAACAATCTTTAATTACTTGAAAAAATCTTTCTTGTTCCACCTTTTCATTTAATACAATATTGTTGTATAAAGTATCTGTAAATAGAATTTCATTTTGTGAAATGTAAAGAACATTTTGATTGATATCCATTCTAGATATTTCATTTAAATTTTTATTGATTACAATTACTCGGTTGATGGGATAATAATTTTTAAGTAGTTTTAATAGTGTACTTTTCCCACTGCCACTTGGACCTATGATGGCAATTTTTTCTTTTTTCTGAATCGACAGTGTTTGATTTTTTAGTAATGTTTGATCATTATAAAGAGTAGGGTGTTCTTGTATTATTAAATTTGAAAAACAAATATTTTCATAATTTAGATTCCTTTTTTCATCATTTATAATTTCTGAAATTCGTTGATAAGATATTTTTGCCTCCTCCATATTTTTTATAAGATTTAAAATGTTTTTAACAGGTTCTATAAAATAATGAAATAAAAACAAAAAGGTAATAAAAGAACTAAGTTCAATTTTTTTATAACGAATGAGTAAAATTCCAAAGAAAATTAAAATAATTGATATCATTCCATTCAAAAAACTGATAATTGTTTGTTCTAAATTAGATAGGACTTCTAATTTTTTTTGCTTTTGTAAATGAATTTGCAATAAATCGTTTAATCGATCAATTACATGCTTCTCGATTCCAAGTCCTTTTACAGTTTCAAATCCTGTTAAGTTTTCAACGATATAAGAATTCATACTTGTATGGCTGTTTTTTACTTCATTTAATCTTTTATACATGATTGGTTTTATTATATAAAAAATTATAATATATACTAGTAGGAAGGCTAGGGAAAAGATAAAGAGTAATGAATTTATATGATATAAAATAACAGCTGTTACAAAGGTTAAAATAATATCAATAAAAAATGTTAAAATAATTTCACTAACAGTTTGTTTGATAATATTTAGATCGTTGATTCTCGTAATTAATTCTCCTGACGTTCGATTGCGATAATAATGGTAAGGAAGTAAAATGATTTTTTTTAATACATCTGTAAATAATTCTTTTGTTATTTTTTGATTTAGAAAAATAAAAATCTGATTTCGAATCCATAGAAAGATATTTTTTAATAGTTCAAAAAAGATAAATAAAATCATCAGTTGAGAAATAACATTATGATAATTTATATTTTGTAAACTTATTTGAAAATAGAAGGAACTACAAATAGAGAGTATTGTAATTAGTAATGATAATATAACAATTATCAAAAGTTTCTTTTTATTTTGTATTAATAATTCTGTTATA
>CATLBU010000017.1 GCA_949879835.1 uncultured Bacilli bacterium | reverse complement strand
TGAATATAAATAGTTTACTAAATCATTTTTTTATGATATCTTATATATAGATAAAGTTATCTTAAATACAATAAAATTTAAATATTCAGTTACTTGAACTGGCCCTAGAGATAGGTATGATCGAATCATACCTATCTTTTTTTGAAAGGAATGTAAGATATGAAAAGAATAGTTTTAATTGATGGACATAATTTATTATTTAGAATGTTTTATGGAATACCAACATCCATTAAAAATACAAAAGGAAAAGAAATTAGAGGTTTAATTGGATTTATTGGAAGTTTGAAAAAGTTAGTTGATAAATTTAATCCAGATTCATTAGTAGTAATCTTTGATAGTGAAACAAGTAGAAATAATAATTTAAAAATTGATAAAGACTATAAGAGTAATCGATTGGATTACACCGATATAGAAGAGGAAGAAAATCCTTTCTCCCAACTTTCTTTAATAAAAAAGGCTTTAGATTATTTAAATATCACTTATATAGAAGTTGAAAATGATGAAGCGGATGATTATATTGCTTCAATTGTTTCGAACATACTCAGCAATAAAAACCAATATATCATAGTATCTACAGATTTTGATTTTATCCAATTAATTAGTAGTAATATCTTTCTTTATGTACCAAGAGGAAAAAACAGTATATTATATGACGAAAAAGAAGTGATAAAAAAATATAATATTCGATCTAATCAATATATTCTATTGAAATCATTAGTTGGGGATAAAAGTGATAATATTAAGGGAGTTTCGGGTATAGGAAACATTACAGCTTCCAAAATATTAAAATATGAAACCCTATATGATTTTATATTAGACAATCCTAATTCTAGATATTCAAAATTATTACTAGATAATAAAGAAACAATAGAAAAAAATAAGAAACTAATCACTATGAATCGAAATTTAGATGTTTCTAAAATCATATTTCAAGAATTATCAAATAAGTTAATGAATGATAAAACATATGAGATTATAGAAAACATTGGAGAACGTTAAAAATGATTTTAATTGAAATAAAACCTAAAATATATTATAATAAAAAAGTAGAATAGAGGTAATTATGAATCAAGATATTATATTAGAAATCAGTCAAAACTTAAACGTTCAATCAAAACAAGTAGAAACTGTTTTAAATTTATTAGAAGAAGGAAATACAATTCCATTTATTGCTCGTTATCGAAAAGAACAAACAGGCGCACTCGATGAAGAACAAATTAGAGCAATTCATGAAGTATATATGTATCAAGTGAATTTGCTAAAAAGAAAAGAAGATGTTATTCGTTTAATTGAAGAAAAAGATTTAATGACAGAGGACTTAAGAGATAAAATCATGAAGGCAACAAAGTTAGTTGAAGTAGAAGACTTATATCGTCCATTTAAAGAAAAGAAAAAAACAAAGGCAACAGAAGCTATCAAGAATGGATTAGAACCACTTGCCAAAATGATTATGGCACAACCAGTAAATGGTAGTATAGAAGAAATGACTAAGAAATTTATAAATGATCAAGTTCCAACCTTAGAAGAGGCAATTGCCCAAGCAGGATATATCATTTCAGAATGGATTAGTGACAATGCTTATTATCGTAAATCGGTAAGAAATTTTACTTATCATAATGGAATTATTACATCTAAATTAAAAAAAGCAGCAGAAGATCCAAACAAGATATATGAGATGTATTATGATTATAGTGAAGCAGTAAAATATATTAAACCTCATCGTGTTTTAGCTCTTAATCGTGGTGAGAAAGAAAAAATATTGACAGTAAATATTGAAATTGATAAAGATAAAATCATTTCTTATTTAGAAGAAAAAATTATTAAAAATAAAAACTCAATAGTAATAGATATTATAAAAAATGCAATTTTAGATAGTTATAAGAGATTAATTGCTCCTTCTATTGAAAGAGAAATTCGAAGTGAGTTATCCGAAAAAGCAGAAGAGGTAGCAATTGATAATTTTGGGAAAAATTTAGAAGCATTACTTCTTACACCACCAATGAAAGAACAAATTGTTCTTGCTTTTGACCCAGGATATGTCAACGGGTGTAAAATAGCCGTAATTGATAAAAGTGGAAAATACCTAGACTCTACAGTTATTAAACCATTTTTAAATCATATAACAGAAGAAAAAATAAAACAATGTAAGGAGATAATTGTAAATTTAATTCAAAAATATCATGTAGATATTATTGCAATAGGAAATGGAACTGCTTCTCGTGAAAGTGAAAAATTTTGTTCAGAAATGATTCAAGAATATCAATTAAAGTGCAAATTTGTTATTGTATCAGAAGCAGGAGCCTCTATTTATAGTGCTTCTAAAATCGCAATCGAGGAATTTCCTGATTTAGAAGTAGAAAAAAGAAGTGCCGTTAGTATTGGAAGAAGACTTCAAGATCCATTATCAGAATTAGTTAAAATTCCCCCAGATGGAATTGGTGTAGGATTATACCAACACGATGTAAATGCCAAAAGATTATCGGAATCCCTAGATTTTGTAGTATCCAAAGCAGTCAATGCAGTTGGAGTTAACATCAATACTGCAAGTCCATCTATTTTAAAATATATTTCAGGATTAACCAAAAGAAATATTGATAAAATTATAGCTTATAGAGAAGCAAAGGGGAAAATTAAATCTAGAGAAAGTATTAAAAAGGATAAAATTTTAAGTGATAAAGTATATGAACAAGCAATTGGATTTTTAAGAGTATTAGATGGAGAAAATATATTAGATAAAACAGATATTCACCCCGAAAGTTATGATAAAACATTACAGTTATTACAATACATTGGAAGTGATATCCATGAAATTGGAACATCTAATCTAACACAAAAATTAGAAAATTTAAATTTAGAAGAAGTTCAAAAAGAACTAAATATTGATATGTATACGTTAGAAGATATTATCAAATCTTTACAAAAACCAAATCGTGATCCAAGAGATGAAATGCCACAGCCAGTATTAAAAAGTGATGTTTTAGAAATTAAGGATTTAAAAGTAGGAATGAAATTACAAGGAACAGTACGCAATGTAGTTGATTTTGGTGCCTTTATTGATATTGGTCTTCATAATGATGGACTAGTCCATATTTCTAAAATGTCTAATGAATTTATTAAAAATCCAACCGATGTTGTAAGTACAGGCGATATTGTAGATTGTTATGTATTAGATATTAATAAGGAAAAAGAAAAAGTTTCTCTTAGTTTAATAGAAGTTTAAAAACAATTATGAAACAAATAATTGTTTTTTTGTTATAATAGAAGAAGGTGATCATATGAAAGAAATCATAACTCCTCTATTAGAATGGTATGATACAAATAAAAGAGATCTACCCTGGAGAAAAGATATAGATCCTTATCATATTTGGATTTCTGAAATTATGTTACAACAGACAAGAATTGAGGCAGTTATTTCCTATTATCAAAGATTTATAAAAGAAGTTCCTAATGTACTTTCCTTATCACAAATATCTGATGAACGTCTTTTAAAATTATGGGAAGGGTTAGGATATTATACAAGAGCAAGAAACTTAAAGAAAGCCGCACATATCATAATAGAAAAATATCAGGGAAACTTTCCTAATACTTATAAAGAGTTATTATCATTACCTGGTATTGGAGAATATACTGCAAGTGCGATTGGATCGATTTCCTTCTTTTTAAAAGAAGCAACGGTTGATGGTAATGTACTTAGAGTATATATGAGAATCCATAATTGTTTTGATAATATAGATGAATTAAAAACAAGAAAGCAAGTAAGAAATAATTTAAATACAATCATACCAGATAGGGCAGGAGATTTTAATCAAGCACTAATGGAATTAGGAGAAGTTATTTGTCTTCCTAATGCCGAACCAAAATGTGCTATTTGTCCTATTTCTAAGTATTGTAAAGCATATCAGAAAAACACATATAAAAGTATTCCTGTAAGAAATGAAAAAAAACAAAAGAAAGAAGAAAAATATACAATATTATTGTTTTCTTATCAAAATAAAATTGCGATAGAAAAAAGAAAAGAAGGGCTACTTTCTCATTTATTTCAATTTCCTAATATAGAAGGACATCTTTCCTTAAAAGAATTGAAAAAACATTTACAAGATCAAGAAATAAAGTTTCATCATATTCAAAAAGAAATTTCTTACACGCATATATTTACACATCGAAAATGGAATATGGTTGCATACTATATAGAGTTAACAGAAGAGCAAGATTTTCATTTTGTAAGTTTAGAGGAATTAGAAAAAAAATATCCATTACCAACCGCCTTTCAACCATTTCGAAAGACTTTAAAGGAGAGATTTTATGAAACGAAGTAGTGGAGTATTAGTATATCGTTATAATCATAATCAATTACAAGTTCTATTATGTCATTTAGGTAGACCATTTTTTAAAAATCAAGATATTGGTGCTTGGTCTATTCCAAAAGGAGAAATTCAAAAAGAAAAAATAATAGATGGTGCAATCCGAGAATTTCAAGAAGAAACAGGCTTTTCTCTTGAAAAGGAAAACTTAAAATATCTATGCTCTAAAAAACAAAAAAGTAAAAAATTAATTATTATGTTTTATACTGAAAATGATTTTGATACAAAAAAAGCAACCAGTAATACCTTTATAAGAGAATATCCAAAAGATAGTGGAATGATGGTAGAATTTAAAGAGATGGACCAGGCAAAATGGATGGATTTAGAGGAAGCCAAAGAAAAGATAATGATAGGACAACAGTATTTTTTAAATCGTTTAGAATATGCTTTAGCAACAAGTAAAAAATAGGAGGAAAAATGAAAAGAAAAATATTATATATTATTTTGATTGTAGTTGGAGTAATTTTATTCATATTAGGAGGATTATTTCTTTATCGTTATATTCAAATTAAAAATGCTAAAGTAGAGATTACTTTAAAAGATGATTTAACCTTAGAATTTAATGATAAGAAAAAAGTATCTGATTATATTGAAAAAATCAATGGAAAGATTTTAAATGATTATGAGATCAAATCAACAAAATTAGGAAACAAAAAAGTTACCTTTTCATTTATCAATGATCAAAAAATTAAATTAAAATACACTTATCAAATTGAAGTAGTGGATACGAAAAAACCATTAATATGGCTTGGAAATAGTTACCAGGTAGAAAAGGGAAGCGATATTAACCTCGCACAGAAAATAATGTGTGGAGATAATTATGATAATCATCCAAATTGTTTTATAGAAGGAGAGTATGATTTAAATACAGAAGGAAATTATCAATTAACTTTTAAAGCGATCGACCAAAGTGGAAATGAAGAATCTAAAAATTTTACTTTAACAGTGTATGAACCAAAAGAAACACAAAATAATCAAGAAAAACAAGAACCTGTTTATACAAATTTTCAGGATGTATTAAAAAAACATAAAAAGGATCATGTAAAGATAGGAATTGATGTATCCAAATGGCAAGGAGATATTGATTTTAAAAAATTAAAACAAGCAGGAGTAGAATTTGTCATGATTCGGGTAGGTGGGACGTTAGGAATAGAAGGAGAATACTTCTTAGATGAGAAGTTTGTCCAGAACATTAAGGCGGCAAATGAAAATAATATTAAAGCAGGAGTATATTTTTATTCTTATGCTAATTCTAATAAAAAAGCAAAAGAGGACGCTAAATGGGTAATGAAGCAAATAAAGAAATATAAAATAGATTTGCCAGTTGCTTTTGATTGGGAAGAGTGGTCTAGTTTTAATGAATATCATTTGAGTTTCTTTGGACTTACCTCTATGGCTGATACATTTTTAAAAACAATTGAAAAAGCAGGATATGATGGACTTTTATATAGTAGCAAATCCTATTTGGAAAATGTTTGGTTAGAGGAAAATTATCCAATTTGGTTAGCCCATTATACAGAAAACACAAATTATAAAGGAAACTATAAAATTTGGCAATTGTGTGATAATGGAAAAGTAGATGGAATTGATACTATGGTCGATATTGATATTATGTATGAATAAGTCTTATAGCAAAATAAGACTTTTTTGTATTTTTAATATCCTATAACATAAAATATAATAATTAGTAAAAAAAATAAATAAAACTATTGCAAAAACAAGAAATATAAGTTATAATGAAAAGGTCTTAGCAATGTTATATTGCCCAATTAGCTCAGTTGGTAGAGCACTCGGCTGTTAACCGATAGGTCGTAGGTTCGAGTCCTACATTGGGCGCCATTAAGTTATGCCTAATTAGCTCAGTTGGTAGAGCACTCGGCTGTTAACCGATAGGTCGTAGGTTCGAGTCCTACATTAGGCGCCATTTATGGCCAGTTGGTGAAGTGGCTTAACACACTGCCCTTTCACGGCAGCATTCACGGGTTCGAATCCCGTACTGGTCACCATTTAGAATTTAAAAGCCTTTTATTTTAAGGTTTTTTTCTTGCTTTCATATAAAAAATTGATATAATTAATATAGGTGATTTTATGGAAGAATTATTCTATCAAATTATATTGGAAGCAGCAAATAAAAGAGTATATACAGATAGACCCTATAATATAGTATTTAACAGTATTATTGATACAACTAATGATAATAAAGTGTTAATATTAAATAAAATCAAAACAGTTTTATCAAGGCAGAGTATGAATATTAATATAACAATTGATAAAAATTCTATTTCTGTATATGCAAAAGAGGATAGAAATTTATTCATTCCTACTTTAATGATTCATAATTTTAGTCAAATTATTACCAAGTTAGAGGAATATTTAATATACGCTAGAGATTTCTATGATAAAAGCTATTATGATTCTATAGAATATGAAGATAAAACAATTTTAACTTTACTTTGGGCTAATGCTACAGAAAAAGACTTTAATGATCCAATTGCCTTTATAGAAAAACGAATAGAATTTTTAAAGGATACCACCTTGCACACTTATTTCAATGATAAAATTATTGGGAAATCTTCGATTTTAAAAAGTGAAATTAAAGTAGGTTTGAAAAAAGAACCTATTTATGAAGAGACTCCATATTCCTTTCATGTAGAAATGATCAATGAAGAAAATCCAAATGAAAGATTTGTCTTTCCCCAATTAAGATTTGGTATTGATAATGGTAAATGTATAATGATGGCTATTCAAAATAAAAATGATAGTACTAATCATAATAATTATTCCAAAAAGATAAAGAGATATTTAAATAAAGTTCATCAAAATTTTGAAAAAGAGGAAAATATTGATAATATAGATTTTCCAGAAAATTTAACAGGAATTGTACCAAGTTTTTGTGTTATAACCACTATTTTTTTATCAATATTACAGAAACATGGGATAAAGGAAATTGAGGTAGTACCATTTCTTCCAATTCGTTGGAATGCCAAAGAACTAAAATATTTAAAAGTAAAAGAGATAAAAAAGAATAAAAATATGGAAAGTAAAAAAATAGAAAAGGAATATATAGCCAGTACAGAAGATCATTATAATATTCAAAGGAATTTAAGTGATAAATTCATAAGAAACTTTAGAAGATTAGCTTATCATTTTAATAATATTCAAATTGTTCTATATCCATATGAAATGGATGAATCTCTTCATTTGGAGTTAACAAATGAGTACTCTTGTAATAATGACTTATTAAATGAGCTATATCAATTATCATTTAAAGAACAAAAAAGAAAATAATTTGCTTGAAAACATATAATAGTTGTGATAAACTATATTTAGTTTTTGAAAAACTGCGATAAAGAAGTAGTAGTAAAAGTAATTATTAAAAAGAGAGTTAGTGGCGGGTGAAAACTAATAATAATCTTTTATGAATTCGTCTTTGGAGTTGTATAAGCCAAACTTATAACGGTGACGCGTTTTAGTCCTTGAGGTAGTATAACTACAAAATAAGGTGGTACCACGTATAATCACGTCCTTAACTTAAGGATGTTTTTTTATTTGAAAGGAAGAGAGTTATGAAAGAAAAAATGCAACATTTATTAGAAGAAATAGAAGAAAAATTACAAGACATTAAAGATCTAAAAAAACTAAATGAGATTCGAATGGAGTATTTAAGTAAGAAGGGTCCAATTCATGAGCTTACTGCTCATATGAAAGAACTTGATTCAGAGGCGAAAAAAGAATTTGGAAAATCTTTAAACCATTTAAAAACGGAAGCAACTAGATTATTTGATTCATTAAAAGAAAAATTAGAAACAGAACAGTTAAATCAAAAACTAGAAAATGAAAAAATAGATATTTCCTTACCCGCCACAGAAATACCAATGGGCTCTCCTAATATTTTAGAAAAATTAGTAGAAGAAATTGAAGAACTTTTAATGTCCATGGGATATGATGTAGTAGATGGTCCAGAAATTGAACAGGACAAATTTAATTTCGAAATGCTGAATATTCCAAAAGGACATCCTGCACGAGATGCCCAAGATACTTTTTAT
Source organism: uncultured Bacilli bacterium (assembly GCA_949879835.1). Next base: position 5,746 of record CATLBU010000017.1, on the reverse strand, counting down.
ATACAGGATGAGGAAATTCTGCTTCGTAGCCAAACATCTCCTGTTCAAATTCGAACAATGTTAGAGGGAAAAGGTGAAAAACCAATTCGTATGATTTGTCCAGGCAAAACATATCGAAGGGATGATGATGATGCAACACATTCTCATCAATTTATGCAGATTGAGGGACTATTAGTAGATAAAAATATTAGCTTATCTGATTTAAAAGGAACTTTTGATGTTATTGTAAGGAAACTATTTGGAGAATCTTGTGAAACAAGATTTCGTCCAAGTTATTATCAATTTACAGAACCATCAGTAGAAACAGATATTAGCTGTTTTAATTGCCGTGGAGAGGGTTGCCATATTTGTAAAAATACTGGTTGGATAACTGTATCAGGAGCTGGTATGGTTCATCCAAATGTTCTTCGTAATTGTGGATATGATCCTAAAGAATGGAGCGGTTTTGCTTTTGGGTTTGGAGCTGAAAGACTTGCTATGTTAAAATATGGAATAAATGATGTGCGTACATTTTATACAACCGATTTAAGGGAAAATAAAATATTTGATAGAAAGGATAACGATTAATATGATGAGTTTGGATTGGGTAAAAGATTATATTGATTTAGAAGATGAAGACTTAATAGAGCTTGCTACCAAAATCACCAAAGCAGGAATTAATATTGAAAAAGTGATTACCAATCATATTGATCATTTAGTGATTGGAAAAGTTATCGAATGTAGAGATCATGAAGATAGTGATCATTTACATGTTTGTCAAGTAGATATTGGAAATCAAGTGATTCAAATTGTATGCGGAGCTCCAAATATAAAAGATGATATTAAAGTCATTGTTGCTCTTCCAGGTGCTGTATTACCAGGAAATTTTGAAATAAAAAAAGGTAAAATACGTGGGGTAGAGTCTAATGGAATGATTTGTGCTTTATTTGAATTAGGACTAGAGGAAAAAACGGAAGAAAATTATAATCGTGGAATTGAAATTTTAAAAGATGATGCAAAGATAGGGGAAGATCCAATTCAGTATCTAGGACTTGAGGATACTTTATATGAATTAGATATTCATAAACATCGTAATAATGATTGTTATTATCATATTGGATTTGCTTATGAAATTGCTGCTATCTTAAATAAAAAAGTAACATTACCAAGTATAGAGACTACTCCTATTCAAGACTCTGTAGAATCTAAGTTAAACCTTCAAATCAAAACCGATAAATGTCCTTATTATCTAGCAAAAATGGTTATAGATGTTCAAATAGGAGAGTCTCCAGATTTTATCAAAAATCGATTGATTAAGGCAGGAATGCGATCTATTAATAATGTAGTAGATATTTCTAATTATGTTATGTTAGAATATGGGCAACCACTGCATTTCTTTGATCAAGAGAAATTAGGAAATAAAATTGTTGTTCGTGATGCAAAGGAAGGAGAAGAGATTACAACATTAGATGGCAAAAAACGTATTTTAAAATCATCAGATATTGTTATTACAAAGGGAGAAGAACCAGTTTGTATAGCAGGAGTGATGGGCGGAGAAAATACCGAGGTTGATGAAAATACTAAAAAAATTATTATTGAAAGTGCTATTTTTGATGCTACTAGTATTCGTTATACAGCTTCCCATTTAAATTTAAGAAGTGAGGCTTCTATTCGTTATGGAAAAGGATTAAACTTTGAATATACAAATGAAGCAATAGAAAGAGCTTGTCATTTATTAGAAAAATATGCTTCTGCTAAAGTTTTAAGTGGACAAGTAAAATATGATCGAGTGGATAAAACTCCAAAGCAAGTAGAATTTAAAGCAGCACAATTGAATTCCCTACTAGGAATTGAAATTAGCGAAGAGGATATAGAAAAAGAATTAAATCGTTTAGATTTTTCTTTTCAAAAAAATGGAGAAATTTTTATAGCAACTATTCCCAATAGAAGATTAGATATTGATCCGAATGTGAATGATATTGCGGAAGAAATTGGAAGATTGTATGGGTATCATAATTTAGTTTCAACTTTACCAAAAGTTAATATCAAAAAAGGAGAGTACATTGGGGATGTAAAATATCGAAAGCTAGTTTCTAAACGTCTTCGCTCTTTGGGATTAAATGAGTGTAAAACATATACTCTAACATCCCCTTCTATGGCAGAATCTTTTCAGTATGAAGATAAAAAACAGGTTACTCTTCCAAACCCAATGAGTATAGATAAATCGGTTGTTAGAACAAGCTTAATTCCCTCACTATTAAATGTTTATGAATATAATAAGGCTAGAAAAGTAAACAATATTATGTTATATGAGATTAGTAAGACATATGATATAAATTATCAAGAGGATAGTAAGATTGCCATTTTGATGAAGGGAAATTATATTGCAAACTCTTGGCAAAGTAAAGGCTTAGTAGTGGATTTTTATGTTATAAAGGGAATTGTTCAAAACATACTAGATTATTTAGGATTTAAAAATCGTTATTGCTTTGTTACAGATGCACTTCCTAACATGCATCCTGGTATGAGTGCAAGGATTTTATTAGATCATAAGAATTTAGGAATTATTGGAAGAATTCATCCATTTGATCAAAAAGATGAGATTTATATCGCAGAAATTTCTCTTACTAGTTTAATGCAAAAAGTAAAGCCTATTAAATATAAGGCAGCTTCTAGATATCCAGAAATAAAAAAAGATGTAGCATTTATTGTTAATAAGAATGTTATGTCAGAGGAAATACAAAAAGTAATAAAAAAGGCTGGAACAAGACTACTTACTAATATTCAAGTGTTTGATGTATATTTAGGAGAAAATGTAGGATCTGATGAAAAATCTATTGCTTATTCTTTAACTTTTTCTGATCCAAGCAGAACATTAAATGAAGAAGAAGTAATGAATTTATTTAATAAAATTATTGAAGAAGTAGAAAAAAAATGTAAAGCACAGTTAAGAGATAAATAAGATGAGTATGATAACTCCATTTGGTAGATATAAAAATGGAGTTTTTATATGGCTTACAATTTATTTAAAAGGCTTTATTTCCTACTATCCATATAATTATGAGTGTGGTATAATAGATATATGCCAGTTTAGTTTAATGGTAAAACAAATCACTCGTAATGATTAGCTATAAGTTCGATTCTTATAACTGGCACCATTGAGGTTAAAAGTCGCACTTTAGCGATTATTATATAGATAAAGTTCATAGTATTTGATATTATGGGCTTTTTTCATGTCTAAAGGAGTTGATGAATATTTATGAAAACGACCATAGAAACTTTAGAATTTCCTTGTGAATTTAAGAAAAAACTTAAAATGAAAGCTAGTTTAGGTAATTTAAGTATTAGTTTTACTCCAGGACATTTAATTAAAATTAATAATACCAATTTAAGCATTACAGAGCCATATAAGATAATTGTTAAAAATAAGTCTAATACATTAGTGGCATATTTATATGAAGATAACGATAAGATATATTTACCTATTTCAAATGCTATTATATCTTTTACTAAATTTGTTACTATTCTTAATAAAATGAACAAAATGGGAAGATAAGTTACCAGTTATTTTACCAGTAAAATTACCAGTAAAAATGGTAGATTTTTGGGTGTTGCCATTACTAGAAGACTATGGTATTCTATGTATTGTAGAAGATAATTCTCTAGATATAGGTTAAAATTTACTTAGTAATTTGCCATATCATTTGCAGAGTGAATTACAGTATGATTTGCCTAGTAATTTACCATACCATTTACAGAGTAATTTACTATACAAAGTCACTAGTAAGTTCCATACTATGTGTGGTAATATGGTATTGTAGAATTAGATTCTACATCAAATACTCTTTTATTCCCCCAAAAGTAGTATTTAAAAACTTAAATTAGCTATTAAACACAAGGAAAAGTTAAAAACCTTGTGTTTTTTCGTGTTCAAAAGAAAGGATTGGTGATTAAATGGAAGAGAATAAGAAAATAATAGCGGGACTTTATCCTAGAGTATCAACTGAGGATCAAAGTAGATTCGGTCATAGTTTAGATGAACAAGAAGATAGACTTAAAAAACTATGTGAATTTAAAGATTATGAAATATATAAAGTATATCGTGAAGAAGGAGTGTCTGCTAAAGATACAAATAGACCTAAATTTAAAGAGATGATACAAGATATGAAAGATGGCAAGATAAATAAGATAATAGTCTATAAACTTGATAGATTAACTCGTTCTATTCAAGATTTAGAAAATATTTGTAAGATGTTAGAAGAATATAATTGTGATTTAGAAAGTGTTGCTGAAGAAATTAATACTGGAAATGCTAATGGTAAATTTTTTATTAGAATGCTCACTATACTTGCTCAATTAGAAATCGAAAGAACAAGTGAAAGAACTAAATTTGGGCTTATTGGTGCTGCAAAAAAGGGTCATATATCTGGACAACCTGCACTTGGATATACTAAAAAAGACAAGAGTAAAAAATTAGTGATTGATGAGTTAGAAGCAGATACTGTAAAAAGAATTTTTAGTATGTATCTAGAAGGTTCATCAGTATGTCATATATGTGAAGAATTTAACGAAGAAAATGTTTTAAATAGGCATTGGGCAACTACTACAGTAGATAAAATTTTATCTAATAAGATTTATATTGGAAGTATTGAATATGGTAAAAGAGATAAAAAGAATACTCAAATCTTCGAAGATGTAGTCCCTGCCATTATAGATAAAACTACATTTGAGTGTGTTCAAAAAAGAAAAGAGAAAAATCTAAAAAATTACAAAAGAAAAAGGACCTATATTTTTATGCAAAAGATACTTTGCCCTAAATGTCATAAAATTATGGGTGGTGAATCTAGTACAAGTGGAACTGGAGATAAACATATTTATTATAAATGTAATTGTTGTAAAAAAAGAATTAGTGAAAAGAAAATTGAAAAAGAACTTATGAAATTTTTAAATGATATGTTAGATTTTTTCTTAATCATTGATAACTCATTTAAACCATCAATGTGTAGAGATATAGAAGAAGAAATAACTAAATATGAAAAAATGGAAGATGGACTAAATGATAAAATAACTAGAATTAAACAAGAATTTATGGATGGAGAAATAGCTGCTAAAAGTTTTGAAAAAGAACTTCACTATTTAGAAAAAGAAATCAAAAATATTGAAATAAAAAGTGCTGAATTAAAAGATTTGAAGCAAAATAATGAGCATAAACAAGATGTGGAATTATTTTTCAATATGAAAGAAATAGAAAAATTAAAACTAAAATCTGAATATGTAAAAGAACATAATCTTTGGAATCAATTGAGTCAAGAACAAAAACAATATATCATTAATAAATATATTGATGAGATAGAAATCAGTTCAGATAATAATCATAATATTTCGATTTTAAATATCATATTCAATAAAAATGAGATTGAAAATATTGGACTTATGTTTAGAAATGATTGCTTTGATATGATAGTAAATGTAGAAGATAGAGATATTATTTTATCCAATATAAAAAGCAAAGAAGAAACTAAAAATTATATTAATACATTAAGAAAATTTTATAATGTAGTTGAAACAGAAATTACTAGTGAATTATTTGATATTAATGATTATAGTGAAGATATTATTCAAATAATTCCACAAGAAAAAAAGAATAAATTTGAAAAAAATAAATTTACAATATTACAAATTGAGGTATAGAAATATATCTCATTTTTTAATTTAAGGGGGTTGATAAAATGAATTATTTTTTTAAATTTTTAGTACCACAATTATT
>CATLBU010000016.1 GCA_949879835.1 uncultured Bacilli bacterium | reverse complement strand
TATCGAAAAGACAGGAAATTTTTAAATTTTTAGAAAATGAAGAATATGTTTTATTCATAATTGTAGGGTAGGAGATTTTAAAATGACAAAGTATATAAAGGAAAAAGATATAGATGATCATACTATGCTAGAAATATCAAGTGATGTAAAGGAAGGAAAAATAGTAGTTTTTAAAACTGATACAGTATATGGACTTGGAACTAACGTGTTTGATGAGGAGGCTTGTAAAAAAATTTATGAAATAAAGGGAAGACCTATACAGAAACCACTATGTGTACTAATTTCGGATGTATTTATGTTAAAAAAAATAGTAGATACTATTAGTCCTGCAGAACAAAAATTAATGAATGCATTTTGGCCTGGGCCACTAACGATAAAATTTAAAAAGAAAGAAAATGTTTTACCTAACATTGTATCTGCAGGAGATGAGTTTGTTAGGGTTAGACTTTTACAAAGTGGGCTGGCTTATCACCTTATTAAAACAGCAGGGGTTCCTATTGTTGCTCCAAGTGCAAATCTTTCTGGTAGTCCTACTGGAACGAATATTGAAAATATTATTAGTGAATTAGATGGTAAAGTAGATTATATATTAGACAGTGGGAATGTGAACGATAATACTACCTCCACAATAGTTGAAGTAAAAAAAGAAAAAGCTATTATTATAAGAGAAGGAAAAATCAAAGCGGAAGAAATAGCAAAAATAGTAACCCTTAATAAATTATAAAAGTACATAAGAATATCTACTAAAAATAAAAAGAGTTATAATGATTGAAGATAAGGATTATAATGATATTTAATAGTTTACAACAAAATAATTAAAAATAGATTTATAGATAAAATTCATCAATCTCTGTTTGCATATGCGAATTAGATTGAATAGTATATATACTTTTGAAAACCTCCCATAATTTTTGAAGATGATAGTTAGTGTTCAAAATGTCTGATAGAGAGATAACCCCCTCTACTTTTTGATTAGAAGTAATTAAAATCCTTTTGATTTTATGTTTCGACATTTTATCTAAAACTTCTTCCAAAGTGGACTGAATAGAAGTAGATATAATATTTTTAGTCATATAATCTTGAATCTTAGAATTACTATTTTCATGATTGGAAAGCATCTGTGTCACAATGTCCCAATCTGTAATAATTCCAACAATTTTCTTTTTATCATGGATGGGAACCCATCCAATATCATATTTTTTCATAGTATTTGCTACCTCTTGTACACTACTATTTATATCACAACAAATAATATTTTTATTCATCACATTTTCTATATTCATCCAATCACCTAATATTATTATTCGATAAAATGTTTTGCTTATACATATAATAGAACATGAGGTGATAGGATGAAAAAGATTCATTTAAAGAAAAAGAAAAAAGGAATTATTCAAAGAATACCTAAAATAAATATCATTATATTGTTAATCATTCTATTGATAGCTACAATTATTTTTTCTTTTCGAATCATTAGTAAAAAAGTATCACCTACTTTATTAGAATATGCCGAATTACAAGCTGGTAAGATTGCAACCTATATTATTAGACAGGCAGTTAGTAGTGAGGTAACAGATAAAATATCAGTGGATGATTTATTCATTATTTCTAAAGATTCCAATCAAAATATTAAAACTCTTGATTTTAACCCGTTAGAAGTAAATCGATTACTAAGTAAAATAACTGAAACGGTTAATGATCATTTGACAAGTTTAGAAACAACAGAATTTGAAAAGATAGATTTACCAAGTTCTATTTCTAGTACATTTGCCAATTCTAAAGAAGGAAATGGTTTAGTATTTGAAATTCCATCAGGTATGATATTTAAAAATACTATATTAGCCAATGTTGGGCCAAAAATACCAGTCAAATTAACACTGGTAGGAGATATTGATAGTGATATAAAAACCAAAGTAACAGATTATGGAATTAATAATGCATTTATCGAAATTAGTGTTTATGTGCATGTAGTAGAACAAGTGATTTTACCTATTTCCAGCAAAAGAGTAGATGTAGAGATGAATGTACCAATTGCATTAAAAATGATACAGGGAGAGATACCAGATTATTATTTAAATGGAATCGAATCTAAATCCTCTCTATCAGTACCAAGTAAATAAGAAATTACTAATCATTAATAAAACCAAATATAAATTGCACTCAGAATTATAAGTAAGGAATCAGCCAAAATATTGACAGAGTTATGATAAAAGAATTATACTGATATTAAGTTAGAGAGGAAGAAAAAATAATGGATAAACAAATAAGATGTATTAAAATTATACACCCATTATCATGTATTCGCCTTTGGAGATTGCTATCAGGTTTTTTTCGATTTATTGGGATATTTGTGTGTGAAAATATAGAGAATCAGGAGTATGGGGAACCAGTGGATTGGTATTATAAAGTTGATTCCAAAAGTGAAGATTCAAATGATATTTTAGAGTCATCTTTTCGTGTTGCAATTAAAGAATTTTCTAAACAATGCTCTAATTCTGAATACGTTTTACAAGAAATTTCGGAATTATATTTAAAATATAATTTAATGGCAGGAAGTTATGGAATTGGTTATTTTGCAAATACTGGCAATTTTATTATTTATAAAAATATGTTGGATGCAAAGAGTAGATTCGAAGTAGTTTTAGAACAATTAAAAAATTTAGAAGATTCAAATCATTTAGAAAACATTTACCTTTGGTTTGCAAAAGCAAATTGCAAACGAAGAATCAATGAAATTTATACGGTTATAAAAACATATATAATAGTTCATAATTCTACAACAGAGGATCCTGAGTTAGTAAACTTATTAAATCAAGAAAAAAATGCTTTGCGTAGTAATTTAAATTATGACTCTTTTATTGAATTTTCTGATTTTAATGAGGACATTAAGAAAATATTAAAAAAAGATCCAAATTCTTATAATGCCTACGCAATTAGAGGATTAGCTGTAGAATTTTATGATGAATATAAAGTAAATTCTGCAAATGAGTTTAAGAAGGCAATCCGTATAACTGGAGATGCATGTTATGCTAGTTATTTATATTATAGAATAGGTAGATATTGTGAGACTATACGTTATAATAGAGTTAACAATAAAAAGGATTTCTATAAAAAAGCCTTAGAGGTAGATTCTCATAATTATCGTGCTCTTTATAAACTTGCTTCTAGTGAAAAAAATTTTGAAGAGGCAATCAAATTATGGGAAAAATTTTTAATGTTATTGGAGCCACTCAAAGAGTTATCATCCTTACAACCTATTGAAAGTGCTTATTTATATAAAGCATATTATTGTTTAGGGGATTTATATCGTAAAAACAATCAAATAAGTGAAAGTCTTTCTTATTTAAATCAAGCAATTCAAATTTGGCAAAATGAAAAAGATATTCCTTTTTATCAATGGATGTTTGGAGAAAATTGGTTAGAATATAAAAACGCACAGAGGCAAAAATTGAAAGTAGAGAATTGTCTCATTTCGGCCATTAAAGTCTCTTGTGCAGGAAATCGAGTAGATGAATATAAGAGTTATAACGACACATTGAATTTAGTAAAGAGCAAGAAAAAAATAATGACTGATAAATAGTTAGATAAATTTTAAACAATTAATCATAATATTTATAGTATAGAGAAATATCTTTTTTACAAAATACCTTTAATTTTATTATTATATTTGTATACAATATTGGTTACAAATCTCTATGCCAATATGATTTCTTAGGAGAAAATATAATCTTTTAACTAGTTGATTTAAGAGTATTATCATTTTTTATCAAATATTTGAAGAGTAATTGGTAAAAGGATTTCAAGTTAGGCTTGGAATCTTTTGTGATTAGGTTGCAGATATAATCTATGGCATGATATAATAAAAAAAAGAGGGATAAGAGATGCAAAGGATTATTATAAATGAAATATCATATGAATTAATAGAAAATTATCGTGATTGTTTTGAGCTAGAATTAGTAACTTCCAAAATGACAGATTACTTTGATGGATATGATTATATTTTAGGAGATTTTGCTTATGGTAAATTAAGACTAAAAGGGTTTTGTGATAGCACTAATCCTAATTGTAATACTATTAATTGTATAGATAATAAAGAACAATATATTAAAACAGAGTGTGCTTATAACTGTAGATATTTTTTATTAAAAAAAATAAAATAATTTCTAAAACATATTTGCAAATGATAAAATCTATGGTAAAATGGTCTATAGTAACGTTATAAAGAATATATACTTGAGGAGGAATAGAAGTGGGAATATTAAAAAAATGGTTAAATAACGACGAAGACGTTTTTGGTGGGAATGTATCAGGCGATGAGTACTATGATTTAAAACCAGAAGAGGCTTTACAAGAAAATGATGGAAGTAGTAAAATGATATTGTTAGAGCCTAGAGCTTACTCAGAATCACAGCAAATTGCAGATCATTTAAAAATGCGAAATACAGTTGTTGTAAATTTAAAAAGAGTCACTTCTGATCAAGCAAAGAGAATTATCGATTTTTTAGCAGGAACAATATATGCAATCGGCGGAGATTTACAAAAAATAGGTGGGGGAATTTTCTTGTGTACTCCAAATAATATCAATGTTCAGGGAAAAATTACGGAAGAAACTGAAGGAAAAGATATCCATGATAATGATGATATCAATATTGAGTGGTAATAAAAACTAAAATATGCTACAATATCCTGTAGCACCAAGAAGGTGAAAGTATGGAAAAATTTAATCGAACACTTCGTGGATATGATCCAGAAGAAGTTAATAGCTTTCTAGATAAGGTTATTGGACAAGTAGAACAAATGGTTGATGAAATCAAGGAAAAAGATAAGAAGATTAGACAATTAGAATCCTTGGAAAAAGAAAATCAAGCATTGAAAGAAAAACTTGTTCAATATGAACGAATAGAACATACTTTAAACCGTGCAATTATGATGGCTCAAAAAACATCAGAACAAATTAAAATTAATGCTCATAAAGAGAGTGAAACAATGTTGAATGATGCAAAGCAAAATGCTAATCGCATTATCAATGAGGCACTTTTAAAAGCAGAAAAAGCCGAAAGAGATGCTAGTACATTACAACGCAATATTAATATCTTTAAAAGAAGAGTTCGTGATATAGTGGAAGCTCAATTAGAAGTTGTAAATGAATTAGATGAAGTGGAACTTTAAAACAATAGATAGAGACGATATATTATAGGAATTGATAGAGAGTTAGTGGTTGGTGGAAACTAACAAGGAAATGATATATGGATCACTCTAGATGTGCTTTTTTGAAATATAGTAGAAAAAGCCGGTAACGCGTTATAGTTTTGAGAGTATAATTTATTTTATAAATTAAGGTGGTACCGCGAAAAATTCGTCCTTAAAGAAGGATGGATTTTTTTTAGGAAGGAAGTAATATTATGGTCAGTAGTGTGATATTATTAGTGATTGGATTTATTATATTAATTAAAGGAGCAGATTTATTTGTAGATGGTGCAAGTTCCATGGCTCAAAACTTTAAACTATCAAAAATGTTAATTGGACTGACAATCGTTTCTTTTGGAACGAGTGCTCCTGAATTTGCTGTTTCTATTACCTCTATTTTGTCTGGAAAAGGAGATATTGTTTTAGGAAATGTAGTTGGAAGTAATATTTTAAATATTTTATTAATCTTGGGTGTATCTAGTATGTTTCATTTTTTACGAGTAAAAAACAGTACAATCAAAAAAGAAATACCAATTACTATTTTAATGACAGCCATATTATTTGTTTTAATGAATGATTCTTTAATTAATGGAACTAAGAATACTTTTACTAGAGCAGATGGAATCATCATTATTTTATTCTTTTGTGTTTTTGTTTATTATTTAATTAGTATGATGCGAAACAAAGTAGATGAAGAAACCACTATTAAATATGGAGTTTTAAAATCTATTATTTTAACAGTTGTTGGAATTGCTTGTATTATTATAGGAAGTAATTTTGTTGTAAATTCTGCAACAGAAATAGCAACCATTCTAGGAATTAGTGAACGAATTATTTCCCTTACAATTGTCGCACTTGGGACTTCACTTCCAGAACTCGTTACCAGTGTTGTCGCAACAAAAAAAGGTGAATATGACATTGCCATTGGAAATGTTGTAGGAAGTAATATTTTTAATATTGGAATTGTACTTGGGGTTCCAGTTGCTATTTTTGGAACAATTCATAACATTTCCTTCCAATTTATTGACTTAATTGTTATGTTGCTATGTCCAATTTTATTGTATTTTTTCTCTAGAAAAGATCAAAAAATTGGTAAAACATCAGGACTTATATTTTTAAGTATATTTGTCCTCTATTATGGATATATTATTTTAAATTAAAAAAGGAGTAGATAATATGAATTATAAAGATACTTTATTAATGCCAGAAACAGAATTTCAAATGAGAGGTAATTTACCAGAAAATGAAAAAATTCAAAGGCAAAAATGGAATGATTTAAAGTTATACGAAAAAGTAAAAGAAAAAAATAAGGGAAAGAAACCATTTGTTTTACATGATGGTCCTCCTTATGCGAATGGAAAAATTCATTTAGGACATGCAATGAATAAAATATTAAAGGATTTTATCAATCGCTATAAAATGATGAGTGGTTACGATGTAACTTATATTCCTGGATGGGATACACATGGACTTCCAATAGAACAAGCTGTTACCAATAGTGGAATTGATAGAAAATCCATGGAAAAATCAGAATTTCGTTCTTTGTGTGAAAAATATGCCCTTGAGCAGATAGCGGAACAAAAAGAAGGTTTTCAAGCTTTAAATGTCTTAGCAGACTGGGAAAATCCTTATATTACATTACAAAAAGAAATGGAAGCAAGACAAATTGAAGTATTTGCTGAAATGACAAAGAAAGGTTTAATTTTTAAAGGATTAAAACCAGTATATTGGAGTCCCTCTAGTGAGTCCGCACTTGCAGAGGCAGAAATTGAATATAAAGATCGTAAAGATCCATCAATTTTTGTTGCTTTTGAAGTAGTTGAAGGAAATAAAAAGATAAAAAAAGGTGAAAATTTAGTTATTTGGACAACAACACCTTGGACTTTACCAGGCAACTTAGCTGTTGCAGTAGGAGAACAATTTGAATATGCAAAAGTAAGAGTGGGGAATAAAATTTTTATTATTGCAAACGACTTGGTCACTTCTTTAAGTGAAGAATTTGGTTGGGAAGATTATCAAGTAGAAGAGATTATTTCAGGGAAAGACTTTGAAAACGTGAAATATCAACATGTTTTCATGGATCGTATTTCACCAGTTGTTATTGGGTTTCATGTAACCTTAGAGGCAGGAACTGGGCTTGTTCATATTGCTCCAGGATATGGAGCAGATGACTTTATTATTGGTAAACAATATAATTTAGGTTTAATCAATGGTGTAAATGATCAAGGATATTTGACAGAGGAATCTGGAGAATTTGAGGGACTATTCTTCGAAGATGCTAATAAAGCAATTACTCAAAAGTTAGATGATCTGGGTGTATTATTAAAGCTAAAATTTATCAAGCACTCTTATCCACATGATTGGAGAACAAAAAAACCAATTATCTTTAGAGCAACTTCCCAATGGTTCTGTAGTATTGATAAAATTCGGGAACAACTACTTCATGAATTAGATCATAACGTGAAGTTTCATACTCCATGGGGAAAAAAGAGATTATATAATATGATTCGAGATCGTGGAGATTGGTGTATTTCTAGACAAAGAGTTTGGGGAGTTCCAATTCCAATCTTTTATAACGAGGATGGAAGTGAAATATTAGATTATGACGTTATGATGCATGTAGCGGATCTATTTAGAGAATATGGATCGAATATATGGTTTGAAAAGGATGCGAAGGATTTACTTCCAGAAGGATATAGCAATCCTGCAAGTCCAAATGGAAATTTTACCAAAGAAGAAGATATCATGGATGTTTGGTTTGATTCGGGATCTACTCATACAGGTGTATTGGTAGAAAGAGGACTCCATTATCCAGCAGATTTATATTTAGAAGGATCTGATCAATATCGTGGATGGTTTAATTCATCCTTAATTACAGGGGTTGCTGTATATGGAAAATCCCCATATAAAGAGCTTGTATCTCATGGATTTACCTTAGATGCGAAAGGAAATAAAATGTCCAAAAGTTTAGGAAATACAATTCTTCCAGCAGATATAGTACGACTTCATGGATCGGATATTTTAAGATTATGGGTTGCATCAGTTGATTATACAGAAGATGTTAAATTAAGTGATGAAATCATTAAACAGGTGAAAGAGAGTTACCGAAAAATTAGAAATACATATAAATTTATGTTAGGAAATTTAAAAGATTTTAATCCCGAAACAGATTGTATAGAGTACCAAGATATGTCATTATATGATCAATATTTAATGATTGAATTGAATAAATTTACAAAACAAATATATGAACAATATGAACAATATAATTTTCAGGAGATTTATAAATTAGTGAATAATTTTGTTTCCTTTACCTTATCAAATTTTTACTTAGACTTTACAAAAGATATTTTATATATTGAAAAAGAAAACTCTAAGGTAAGAAGAAGTGTCCAAACCGTTCTATATCATATTGTGAATTCTGAGGTAAAACTATTAGCTCCAATTTTGCCTTATACCAGTGAAGAGGTATACCATTTTATTCCTGGAATCAATAAGGAGAGTATTCATTTAGAAGATATGCCAGAAGTAATGCATTTCGAAAACGAGGAACAAGTAAATAGCCTATTTGATCAATTCTTCCATTTGAAAGAGAAAGTGAATAAAGAATTAGAGGAGGCTAGAAATGAAAAAATGATTGGATCTAGTCTAGAGGCAGAAGTTAAAATACCAGATATTCAAGAATATCAAGATATTAAAAATCAACTACTTCATTGCCTACATCAATTATTCATTGTTTCAAAAGTAGAATTTACAAATGAAGTAAAAGATATTACAATTGAAAAATCACACAATGAGAAATGTAATAGGTGTTGGAATTATGTAGAGCATTTAGAAGGGGATATTTGTCCAAGATGTCATCAAGTGATTGAGTAAAAGTTCAGATTTGAACTTTTTTTCATATAGTTTACTAGGTGATAAAATGTATAAAAAGATTGGAATCATTTCAAGGGAACAAATTCAAGCAAAAAGTAAATACAAAGCATTTAACTCTGAAATTGTTGATATCATTCAAAAATATAACTGTATTCCGATTGGAATCATAGTAAATTTTGATACCATCCTGATTTAGAATTTGATAAAATAAAAAAAATCATCGACTTCTGTGATGCCATTATTCTACAAGGTGGAAGTAATTTGTACGCAATTGATCAAAAAATTGTAAAATACTTATATGATAGAGATATTCCTACTTTAGGAATATGCTTAGGAATGCAAACCATGGCTGTAACACTAGGAGGAAATTTACAGGTGTTACCTAAATTGAATCATGACCAAACAGATCATTATGTACATCCAATCAATATCTTAAAAGATACTCTTTTATATCATATTATGAAAGAGAATCAAATAATAGTAAATAGTAGGCATAAGGAAGCAATCGTGAACACATCCCTTCTGGTAGGAGCTTATAGTGATGATTATGTAATAGAGGAAGTAGAAGATCCTACTAAACGATTCTTTTTGGGGGTACAATGGCATCCAGAATCTATTCCCAACGATAAAAACAGTTTAAAATTATTTGACTACTTTTTTAAAATATAAAAGAAATCTAATCAGATTTCTTTGTTTTTTGTTTAGATTTCGAATCTTCTTGAAAATAGGTTAATTCAGAAACCTTATTTAAAATAATTTCTACTTGTGCTAAATTATAGTGTTTCTTTAGTAGTTCTAAATCTTTCGAAGCAATATTAATAAATTGATACTTTTGTCTATATTTAAGAAAAGAAATCAATACCTTATATAATTGATGAATATCTATTTGATATTTCTCTAAAACTTGTAAGAACATCTCATCATCAAAGACAAAGGAACTTAAAAACATTTGTTGTTCTATAGTTGACTGATAAAGATCTCTAGAATAAAGTAATTCCGAAGCTCTGTTTAAAGAAGCCGCAGAAAGAGAATAATCAGGATAATTGGATGGTGAGTGATTTTTCTTTCTTATTTGGACATCTTGCTTGATTTTTTCCAAATCAATTTTTTGCAAATCTTTACAACTATATATCTTATTTAAATTAATTTTAATCATATAAATCACCTTTTTAAACAACAAAATTAATAATATTATACAAAAGCATATTTGTCAAGATAAAAATTGTCTTTTTAGTAAATTTTCGGTATAATGTTAAATTGAGGAGATTGCAATGAAAATAAAATATGAATTAAAAAAAGTAGAAAAAGATACAAAAGCAAGATTGGGGTTATTGCATACCAATCATGGAACTTTTGAAACTCCAATGTTTATGCCAGTAGGGACACTTGCAACTGTTAAGACTTTAACTCCTGAAGAATTAAAAGAGATGAATAGTGCCGTTATTTTATCAAATACTTATCATTTGTGGCTAAGGCCAGGGGAAGATATTGTTCATAAGGCTGGAGGCCTTCATCAATTTATGAATTATGATGGTCCTATTTTAACAGATAGTGGCGGATTCCAGGTTTTCTCTTTAGCAAAAAATAAAGAGAAAGATATTGTTGAAGAAGGAGTACATTTTAAAAGCCATTTAGATGGAAAAGCACTCTTTTTAACACCAGAATTATCCATCCAAATTCAAAATAAATTGGATAGTGATATTGCAATGAGTTTTGATGAGTGTCCCCCGGCAAGTGCGACACATGAATATTTAAAAAAGAGCGTAGAAAGAACGATACGATGGGCCAAAAGAGGGAAAGAAGTTCATAATAATCCAAATCAATCTTTATTTGGAATTGTACAGGGTGGAGCTTATGAAGATTTAAGAAAATTTTCAGCACTTGAAACAACAAAATTGGATTTTGATGGATATAGTGTTGGTGGGGTAGCAAATGATGGAGAATCGAAGGAAGATATGTATAAAGCTATCGATTATTCTATTCCATACCTTCCAGAAGATAAACCAAGGTATTTAATGGGAATAGGAGATCCTCTTGATATTATTGAAGGGGTAATAAGAGGAATTGATATGTTCGACTGTGTACTGCCTACTCGAATCGCCAGACACGGAAATGCTTTTACGCGATATGGGAAAATCAATTTAAAAAATGCCAAATACAAAGAAGACTTCCATCCTATTGAATCTGATTGCGACTGTTATGCATGTAAAAATTATACAAAGGCTTATATTAGACATCTCATTACTTGTAATGAATCCCTAGGTGGAAGATTATTGTCTATTCATAATATTCGTTTTTTAATTCGTTTAACGGAAGAATTAAGACAGGCTATTTTGGAGGATAAATTATTAGATTATAAAAAAGATTTTATAGAAAAATATCATCAGAATTTAAAATTTAGAAAAATTTCTTAACAATCACAATGAATGTGATTGTTTTTGTAATAAAATAAAAAAAACGTAATATATTGAATTAGATAGTACTAGGAGGGAAAATATGATTAATAAAAAGAATTTGTGGTTTTTAACGTTGTTTAGTTTGATATTAGTTTTAAGTGTTTATTATATTACAATGCCATCGGAATTACTTTTAACGAATAGTTCTAATTATACAACAAAAGACAGTAAAAGCAATGAAAAAACAAGCGATAAGGAAACAAAAACAACAGTAAAAGTAGAAGAAAGTGAAGCAATTACCGCACTTCGTGTTACTGCCGATGAAAAATTAGAAGAAGAATTGGATTCCTTAAAGGTAATATTGACTGATACAAAATCATCAGCAGAAGAAAAAAATAAAGCATTTGAAAAGATGAAGGAATTAAATATGAATAAAGGAGAAGAAACAAAATTAGAAGAAAAATTAAAGGAAGAATTTAACTATGAAACATTTGTAAAAATTGATGGAGATCAAGTAAAAGTAGTAGTAAATAGTAAAAAACATGATACTACATTGGCCAATAAAATTATGAGAAGTGTTCAGTCCAATTATGAAAATAAGATGTATATAACAGTGCAATTCAAAGCATAATATAGGCAAATTCTCTCACGAAAAAGAATATCTCACATAAAATACTATGAGTAAATATAAAACCACCCATCAAAGGGAAGTGAGGGAAATCTGTGAAAAATAGTATTTTAACAAAGCGAGAAAAAGAGGTATTTGAATTATTAATTCTAAATTATACAACAGTAGAAATTGCGGAGAAACTGGGAATTAGTGAAAAAACAGTCCGTAATCACATTTCTAATGCAATGCAAAAGTTAGGAGTAAAGGGACGTGCAAGTGCTGTTGTAGAACTTTTAAAACTTGGGGAATTAACCATCTAAAAGCGCATGAAATGACGCTTTTTTTCATACAATGTTATAGAGGTGGGAATATGTTGAAAAAAATTGTAAAAAAGAGAATGATTTTAATGGCTGCAGTTTTATTTGCTGTTTCCTTAATGTATTTTCTTCCTAAAGAAAAGTTATATACTTTAGACTCTATCAAAGAAGAAGTGACATATGTAGATGAGCAGGTTAATAAAGAGGTTATCTATATGTTGGATAAAAATAATATGTTAGGAAGAACAGAAGTAGTGGTTAATCAAACAGAAATTGTCAATAAAGCGAAAGAATTATTAGAAATATTAATCAACGATAGTAAGAGTGAGGATAAGATACCTAGTGGCTTTAAAGGAATTTTACCAAGTGATACAAAGATTAATAGTTTAACTTATGATAATAAAATGATAAAAGTAGATTTTTCAAAAGAATTATTAGATATCGACCAAAAATATGAACAGAAGATGGTTGAAGCAATCGTATATACTCTAACAAGTATTGATGAAGTAGAGCAAATTATCATTTATGTGGATGGAGAAATATTAACTACTTTACCAAAAACAGGGATTCATTTACCAAGTACTTTAGATAAGCATTATGGTATTAATAAAAGTTATGATATTACCACTTATAAGAATGTAAATCCAGTAACAATATATTATGTCAATAAATACAATGATCAAACCTATTATATTCCAGTAACCAAATATGTGAATGATGATCGAGAGAAAATAAAAATTATAGTAGAAGAACTTGCTAGTTCAGCTACATATAATAGTAATTTAATGAGTTATTTAAATCAGAATACAGAATTACTAGCCAATAAACAGGAAGAAGATTCGTTATTTTTAACTTTTAATCAGTATATATTAAATGACATGAATGAAAGAAATATATTGGAAGAAGTAATTTATACGATTAGTTTATCTGTTGCTGCCAATTATGATGTAAAAGAAGTAATTTTTCAAGTAGATGATCAGGAAATATATAAAAGTGTTATAAAAACTATTGAAAACTCTTAAAAAATGTTGTATAATTTATTTGTTCTTTTAAAGGACAAATGTCTTGGTAGCTCAGCAGGATAGAGCAACGGCCTTCTAAGCCGTCGGTCAGGGGTTCGAATCCCTTCCAAGACACCAGAAAGTATACATCCGAACCCTTGGGGTTCGGTTTATCTTTGCCTCACTAGAGAATTTACTTGAGAGGGGGCTAAAATCTCATGTAGAGTCTCGAAAAGTCGAGACTTTTATGTTATTAAAATTCTTGATATAATTATTTGGTAGGAAGATGTTATATGATGATATATAAAAAAATTTTAAATAATGAAAAGTATTTAGCCGTGGTTAAAAAAATTGAAAATACCAAATTCATTACTGATGGAAAATGGGATTGGGAACATGGATTAGGACACTATCAAAGAGTTGCAAATTATGTGAAGAAGATTTTAACTCAATTAGGTACTAATGATAGAATAATAGAAATTGGAATGGCAGCGGCTTTACTTCATGATATAGGATTATCAAAAGGAGATAAAATTGACCATGCTTTAGAAAGTAGTAGAATTTTTAAGAAATACATAGATGAAAAGGATTTCTCTGAAACTGAACTAACTATACTAGAACAGGCTATTAAAGATCATTCTAAAGGAAATAATATACAATCGTTAGTTGGTCTAGCATTAGTGTTAGCTGATAAACTAGATGTAACGTTTCATAGAACAATAAATTCTAGTATTCAAGATAAAATGAATAAGGAAATACAGAAAATTAAAAATGTTGATATTGAAATAAATGATTATGAACTAATTGTGAAATATTTAACAGTTAATGATTTTGATAAAAATGTTCTTAAAGATTGGAATAAAACTGTATTAGTTCCTTTAAAAGTAGCAAAATATCTAAATAAAAAATACAAATTTATAATAAATAATCAAGTAATTGATTATAGAAAATTTATGGATTAAATACTTGTTATAAAAAAGTTATATTTTTGTTATAAATTTGTTTTAATGTTCA
>CATLBU010000015.1 GCA_949879835.1 uncultured Bacilli bacterium | reverse complement strand
AAATTTAGATAAAATTTTTAAAATTCTTGGATTAGAAAAAATTACAGTGGTTCATAAAATAAGAAGTACATATTTTTATTTAAACAAATATGAAATAGCACTAGATTATGTTGAAAATTTAGGATATTTCATAGAAATAGAAGTGAAAAAGTATGATCAATCCGCTATGAAAGAATATGATAGACTATTAAAATTAGCCAAAGATTTGGATCTAAATTTAGATCATATTGATAAAAGAGGATATCCTTATCATCTTATTTATCAATCTAAATAAATTTTTTAGAGAATTTCATTTGTCCTAAACTACTTTCAAAAATTGAATGAAAAGTAGTTTTATTTTATAAAATAAACCATATCCATTCTCTGCATAATTTTCTTAAATTTTTCTTAAATAAAGTAATTATTTAAGGGATTATAACCTAAACTTCTAAATTTGTTTTTTTCTTTTATATATGATACAATATACCCGATTTATTCAATATGTCTCGTTAGCTCAGCTGGTAGAGCATCTGACTTTTAATCAGAGGGTCACAGATTCGAATTCTGTACGAGACACCAGAAAAAAACAAGATAGCACTGCTATCTTTTCTTTTTAGTCAATAATTTGATCATTTTCAAAATGAATATTTAAAAATTTACGACTAGCTAAATAATCACACATATGTACAAATTTTTGGTATCTATTCACTGGTTTTGGCAAAATTTCATTTCCCTTATAATCTGTATTCCATGGGCCCATATGTGAAATAATTACATTAGTTAAAAACTCAATTTCATGATCCGTTAAATTTAAATCTTCTTTGTGATCTTTAATATAATCTGCCATCAATTTAGGATGTTCTGCCAAAGTATATTCCGATTTTTGTAATCCAGATTTTAAACCATCATGTAAAATTAAACCTACTAACATTAAATCTTTTTCCTCTGATTTAAAAATTCCAGTAATTGCTTCATCATTATAAAATTCAAAAGCAATTCGAACCACTGCTTTCGTATGACGAACGAGTCCTCCATTTCCTAAAGAAAAGGCGGGATGGTATTTTCCTGTTGAAGAAGCTGGAACTTCAAAAAAATAATCTGGAAGAAGGTTAATCATTATCTTAGCTGCCTCTTTATATTTATTGTTTTTTATATAAGATAATTCTTTATTAAAAACATCTACTTTATTCATACAACACATCACTCTCTTCTCAATTGTAACAATTATCAATCTTTTAATCAAGTAAAAAATAAATCAAAATATCATTTGATGTATAAATATACTTTTTAGGGATTTTAATATAATGCTGCTTGATTTCTAATTTTCCTTTATCAAGTAAATTCTGAATAGGAAATACATCCTCTATTTTTTGATGATATTTTTGCTCAAATAAATCTTGGTTTACTCCTTCTCTTTTTCGAAGCCCTAGTATCATTTCATTTTCCATTTTTTGATTCTTCATCATTTGTTCTTGTTCTAAAAGATAATTTTGACTAAGATAGTTTTTCAAACTTCTAGTATTCGTATAACGAATGCCATTGACATATCCACTTGCACCCAGTCCAAATCCATAATATTCTAAATTATTCCAATATACCATATTATGAGAGGAAGAATATCCTGGTTTTGAAAAATTACTAATTTCATATTGTTGATATCCATTTCCTTCTAATTTTTTTTGGATATATTCATACATCTTTCTATCCAATCCTTCTTCTATATTCTGATAATTTTTTATAAATAATTTTGTATTTTCCTCAATGATCAAAGAATAAGTAGAAATATGCTCTACATCTAATGATAATATGAAATCAATATCTTTTCTTAAATCTGTAAAAGATTGTCCTGGAACGGCATAAATCAAATCTACATTTATATTTTGAAATCCCATTTTTTTAGCGCAGTCTATTAATTTTTTTGTTTCATAATAATTTGTCCTTCTATTTAAAACTTCTAAAACTTTAGGTTGAAAGCTCTCAATTCCAAAACTAAGACGATTAACCGAGTACTTTTGAAATAGTCTTAGTTTTTCAATTGTAGTATTTTCTATATTGCATTCTATAGTAAATTCCAGATTTGAATCAGTTTGAAATATTCGAATAATTTGAAATAATCTCTCTAATTGTAAAATAGACAAAGAAGAAGGAGTACCTCCTCCTATATAGATTGTCTTAATCATCTCTTGATGATAATGTTCTTTGATTTCTTTTTCTAATATATTTAAATATTCATCTACCCATTTTGTATGATAATACATTTTACAGAAATCACAATAAGAACAAATTTCTTTACAAAAGGGAATATGAATATACACAGATTCTAACATACTTGTTTTCCTTCATGTTTTACATTTTTTTCTAAAATGGCAAAAATTTCAGATTTAATCTTATCATCTGAAAACTCTTCAGAATCTTTATGATATATACCTTTTAATTGATTTTGTAAAATTAAAAATTCTTGAATATCAAAATCAGTTACCTCATCTTTGATTTTTTGAAGCAAACTAATTCCATTATACTTGTCATATAATGTTTCTAATTCTTCTGAATTGTAATCATGAAACATTAGTTTTAATTCATCATAACCAATTGTAGATATATATTGATATTGCATTTTTACCACCTTCTTTATTATAACAAAAAAAGTTCCAATTTGAAACTTTTTTCTACTTTTTTCGTCTTTCTTTTAGTTCTTTCAGATAATTATCATTCAAGTACATACTTAATGTATGATTATCTATTTGTAAATTCCTAGCTATTTGTCTATTACTAACAAGATTCTCTTTTTCTAAATAATATAAGATTTTATTAACGATATCCTTTTTTTCAGAAATCAATCGACTAGGGGCTGGAGTTTTTTTATTTAATATTTTTTTTATTTCAAGATAAAATTCTTCTTTCAATAGTTCTTCTAAATGTTCATCATTCAAATAATAACTAACTGTTGCCTTTGATTTTCCAATTTTCTTAGCTATAAAATCATATCCCTTTTCTGCATTTTTCAAAAGTAAAAGACATGTCTCTAAAATTTTTATTTCTCTTGCACTAAAATCAGTTAATTCATCATTCTTTATGATATTTAGTTCTAATAACTTATCTTCATCAAAAGAACACTCTTCTAAAGTTATTGTTTTCTTTTCTACGCCAGTACGTGCTGCCTGTTTTCGATCATGAGATTTTCCTTTTAACAGTGAATAAAAGCCTTCACCAAACACTTCTTTTACTAACTCATCTTTCATAGCTCTTTTAACAGTAGATAAACCACAATTATATTTTTTTGATAATTCCTGATAGGTAATATCAGTACAAAAATATTCAATAACTAATTGTAGTTTTTTTACCTGCATTTTAGATAATTGATTCTGTTGACTATATTGTTCAATACAAGCCATAAATTCCATTGACTGATCCATATATATCCCCTCTTTCAACAAAATTATTATATCAAAAAAAAGAAAAAAAACAAGTTTTTTTCTTATATAAATAATCATCTATTAAAATAATGAATCAAAAAATAACCAAGTAAATCTTACTTGGTTATTCATCATTCATACTAAGTACAGATAAAAAAGCTTCTTGAGGGACTTCAACACTTCCCACCATCTTCATACGTTTCTTTCCTTCTTTTTGCTTTTCAAGTAGCTTTTTCTTTCTTGATACATCCCCACCATAACATTTGGCAAGAACATTCTTTCTTACTGCTTTAATGGTTTCTCGTGCGATTG
Source organism: uncultured Bacilli bacterium (assembly GCA_949879835.1). The sequence goes on along the minus strand of CATLBU010000015.1, from coordinate 10,714 downwards.
GTTTTGTTCCAATTGCAGCTTGAATGGGAACTTCAAATTGTTGTCTAGGAATTAACTTTTTCAAATTTTCAACAATTGCTTTTCCTCTCGTATAAGCAAAATCCTTATGAACAATTACACTTAAAGCATCAACGATTTCACCATTTAATAAAATATCCATTTTTACTAATTTACTAGAGCGATATCCTATTAAGTCATAATCAAAAGAAGCATATCCTTTTGTATATGACTTTAGTTTATCAAAAAAGTCATATACTATTTCAGATAAAGGAATTTCATAATGAATATTTACTCGAGTTTTATCTAAATATTCCATAGAAACATAATTTCCTCTTTTATTTTGACAAAGTTCCATAATTGGACCAATATAATCACTTGGAACAAAAATATTTGTACAAATATAGGGTTCCTTTATATCCTTAATCTTCACCTTATCGGGCATTTTCGCAGGACTATCTACCATAACATGTTCCAATGTAGTTAATTCTACATCATAAATTACAGAAGGACTGGTTGCAATCAACTGAATTCCAAATTCTCTTTCAATTCTCTCCTCAATAATTTCCATATGAAGAAGACCTAAAAAACCACAACGAAAACCAAATCCTAAAGCTTTAGAAGTTTCTGGATTAAATTCTAAAGAAGCATCATTTAATTTTAATTTCTCTAAGGCCTCTCTAAGATCAGGATAACGACTGGATTCAATAGGATAAAGGCCACAGAATACCATTGGTTTCATGGGTTTATATCCTGGAAGAACAGTTGATTCATTTTTTTCTAATGTAATGGTATCCCCTACTTTTACATCTTCTATACTTTTGATACTAGCACATAAAAATCCAACTTCACCAGTTACCAATTCTTGCTTTTTTATTTCATGAGGTGTATGAATTCCAAGTTCGACAACTTCATAAGTTGCTCCTGTTGCAAGCATCTTAATTCTATCTCCTACTTTTACTTTTCCATTCACAATTCGAATAGAGGTAATAATCCCTCGGTAAGCATCAAAATAACTATCAAATATTAAAGCTTGAAGCGGTTTCTCTTGCTTTCCTGTTGGAGCGGGTACTTTCTCAATAATAGTTTCAATTAATTTTTCGATTCCAATTCCATTTTTCGCACTAGTCAAAACAATTTCATCTTCCTCAAACCCCAATGTATCTATTAATTCTTTTTTTACTTTATCAGGATCAGCATTTGGAAGATCAATTTTATTAATAACGGGAATAATCGTTAAATTATTTTCTAGCGCTAAATACAAATTTGCAAGCGTTTGAGCTTCGATTCCTTGTGCGGCATCAACAACTAAGATAGCTCCTTCACAAGCGGCTAAACTCCTAGAAACCTCATAAGAAAAATCGACATGGCCTGGAGTATCGATTAAATGAAGAATGTATTCTTCATTATGATATTGATATTTTAAGTTAACAGCATTTAGTTTAATCGTAATGCCACGCTCTCTTTCAATATCCATATTATCTAATAATTGATCTTGTCTTTCACGCTCTGTAATTGCTCCCGTTTGCTCTAAAATTCGATCAGCTAAAGTACTTTTACCATGATCAATATGAGCAATGATAGAAAAGTTTCTAATGTTTTCTTGTTTCATTGGTATCACCTTTGTTATTATATCATGTATTGCATTCATTAGTAAATCAGTGAATTTAAAAGTTTTATACGCTTGCTACTATATATTCTATAATACTTCACAAAAAAAGGAAATATTTATTTTCCCTCCATAATTTCATTTAAAAAGTTAAATGTCCCCTCTAATCCCGTTTTCACAATCTTCCCTACATTTTTCGAAATATTTAAACCTGCTTGGGATATTTTTGTTTCATAATTAATTGTTTCCTCTGTTGTATAATCTTTAATATCAATATTTTTCCCAGCTGCTACATCCTCCTCAAACTGCTTTATTTTCTCTTTTGTTAACGTTACTTGCTTATGCTGTTCATATTCATAATATCCCGTTTTTTCAGATAAGTACAAAGCTAAAAAAGCAATCAATAAGGCTAAAAAAATTTTAGAAAATATTTTATTCCATAACTTCTTTTTATCCTCTGTTTTCATTTTAATCACCTAAATATTCTTTTATAATTTTGGTTAAAATATCTACTGTATTCATAACTTCATCAATACTATTTTCTTTTCCTCCACATTCTATCAAAACAGAATTTGGGCTTAAATCTTGATTATAAATTCCGTTTACTCCTGCTCCTTCTTTCGTAATCACTCCCCTTGCAATTTCTGGATACTTTTCTTTTAAAAGACTATTTAGTCGATTAGCAAGTTCTAAATTTGCTTGATAATTCTTATGTTCTAATCCAACTACAAATAGGATTTTCGCATATTTTTTGCCATTAATTTCAGCAGTACTTTGCTCTTTAGTAATTGCATCACGGTGTAAGTCTATTAACAAATCTAAATTTTTATAACGGTTTAAAGCATCTAAAACGTAAAATCGACTAGCCTTATAACTACTTGCATAATTCCAACCATTTAAATTTAAGAAATCACTAATACTAGAAGTTTCTACAATGGTTGGAATATTTGCTTTATTCAATTTTTCCTTTAACATATAAGAGGCCATTAAAACATTTGGAGTAATGTTATAATCCTCAAAATTTGTAGCGTTATAATTCTCTAATTGATGAGTATTATAAATATATACTCTAGGTTCCTTTACTTCTGTTGGATTTGGATCTGCTATATAGTTTGTAACAACATCTGGTTCCTCTTCTTCGTTTGTATCACTGGCAACCGCAATATCTTTTCCATCCATACTAGTATCTATTGTATAACCAAATTGTTTACTTAGAATTGTTGTTGGTTTTTTGATATCAATATTAGATAAAAGTTTTAAAGCTTTTTGGACAAGGTTGTGATTATATTTTTCATAAACCATATGATGATTAGAATCATCTAACATTTTTCGAATAAATTCTTCATTATTAGTAGCAATATTCATTTTTAAAATAAGATTAGAAATAATTTCAAAAAAAATAAATCCCACTAATAAAATAATTAATAGTTTTATCAATCGATGTTTATGTCTTTTTTTTGCTTTAAATCTTTTTTGCATATCATCACCTACTTTACTTTATTCTCATTATAAATCTTTATTCATAAATAATATGTCGATTCAAAAAAAATAGAACAAATTTGTTCTATTTAAAATACTCTTTTTCTTAAAAACGCTGGAATATCTGCTTCTTCTTCTATTTCCTCGTCAGGTTCTTCTGACTCTATCTCTTTTCTTGTTTCTTCTCTTCTAGAATAAGAATGGTATTCTGAATCATCATCTTTATGATCATCAAATCCAGTTGCAATAACAGTTACAATAATCTCATCAGTTAAGTTCTCATTAATAACAGCTCCAAATATAGTATTAATATCCGTATTTGCAGAATTTCGAATAACTTCAGCTGCTTCTTCTACTTCAAATAGGGTTAAGCTTGGTCCTCCAGTAACATTGATAATTGCATCGGTTGCTCCACTAATACTAGCTTCTAAAAGTGGACTTTCTACTGCTTCACGAGCAGCCGCTGCAGCTCTATTCTCACCGATTCCCATTCCAATACCAATTAAAGCATTTCCACGGTTTTCCATAACTGCTCGAACGTCTGCAAAATCCAAATTAATTAGTCCCGCAACAGCAATCAAGTCAGAAATAGATTGAACACCTCTTCTTAAAACATTGTCTACTTCTTTAAATGATTCTAAAAGTGGGGTTGATTTATCAATTACTTCTCTTAAACGATCATTTGGAATAACAATTAGAGTATCCACATGATCCTTTAATTCTTTCAATCCATCGGTTGCCTGATTCATTCTTTGTTTTCCTTCAAATGAGAATGGTTTTGTTACAATTCCCACTGTTAAAGCTCCCATTTCTTGAGCAATATCAGCGATAATTGGTGAAGCTCCTGTTCCTGTTCCTCCACCCATTCCACAAGCTACAAATACCATGTCAGCACCTTCTAAAGCAGCTTGAATTTCACTTTTACTCTCTAATGCTGCTTCTTTTCCTACTTGAGGATTTGCTCCTGCTCCTAATCCATTGGTAAGTTGTTCTCCAATTTGTATTTTAATCGGTGCTTTAGAATTATTTAATACTTGTAAATCTGTATTGGCTACAATAAAGTCTACTCCTTTTAATCCTGATTCTATCATTCGGTTAACAGCATTACAACCTCCACCACCTACACCGATTACTTTTATTTTTGCTAATTGATCCATTTCTAATCCAAACATTTTAATCCTCCCTATTCACTAAAAAAGTATCCGAAAACCTTTCCTAGCATTGATTCATTTGAAACATTAATTAAACTTTTCTTTGTTGATGATAATTCTTCTACATCACTACCATTAAACATAGTATAATTTTTTCCTTTTAATTTTAATTTATTGATGAAATAAATAATATTTCCAACTGCAGATGAATATTTATTATTTCTGATGCCAACGGTTTTAATATTTCCTATTTTTGTTACTTTTCCAAGTACTTCCTCGGCAATCAACGAAAAATTACTCATTCCACTAGTACCCCCAGTTATTAGTATATAATCAACTTCTCGTTTTGTCAAAATATTTATTTCTTTTCTAGCCAAAACTAAGATTTCTTCAATTCTTGACATTACAATTTCAGATACTTCAAATTGATTAATAGAAATCATTTCTCCTGTTTTATTCTCTATTTCATAAATATCGCTTGTACTAGCATATCTTTTATGCGCTAAAGCAAATCTTTCCTTTATTAAATTTGCATCTTCTGCTTTTAATTTATAAATATAAGCAATATCATTATCAATATTTTTTCCACCTAAACCAATAATGGAACTTTTAACGATGATTCCTTTATTATATAAAGATATAGTTGTTGTTTCATATCCAATATTAATAATCGCACCTACATGATCCTTTGCGTATCTTTCACGAATGGCATGAATATCACCAATATTATTCATCGAAACATCTACAACTTCTAGCCCAACATTTTCTAACAGGCTAACTACGGAATAAATATTTTTCTTTGGGGTTAAAACCATCACAGCTCTTACAGCTAAATTCCTTCCAATCATTCCTTTTGGATCTTTAATTCCTGTTTTTCCATCTAAAGTAAAATCAATTGGAATAACGGTAATCATTTCCTTATCTCCGATATCTTTAGACTGCATAGCTAAATTTAAAATATCACTAACATCTTGCCCTGTAACACTCTCTCCTTCTTTCAGATTTAACTCTGCTTGTCCTTTTATCATAATATAATCTGCATAGTAACTAGGAATAGAGGCAATTACTTTTTTTATTTGAATTCCAAGCATTTCTTCTATTTCTCGTATTCCTTTTTTTACAGATTCACTGGCCTCATATACATCTGTAATTAATCCCTTTTTGATTCCCTTTGATTTAATCGATGATGCTGCAAGTAGATTTAATTTATTATTAAAAAGTTCACATACTACTATTTTTATCGTATCAGAACCGATATCAACACTAGTATAAATGTGCCTCATATCATCATCTCCTATAATCTAATTAACATTATACTATATTTTAAAAAAAAGGGAAAGTCTTTTTTGAAATTGTAGATAAGAAAATCTTTATTGCATCAAAAGTATGATATCAGTTTGATTTATCCAAATTATAAAATAAACAAAAAAGAATGATGTTATCATTCCATAATTTTAAAATATTCCCCAGAATCTAAATATAAAATTCCCTTTTTATTATCAAAGGTTTTGATAATATCCACATACCCATCGATTACCTCAAATTTTTCTAATGTTAGATAAACATAATTTCCGTCCTTCATATGAAGAAGAAATCTTTCCTCATCTACATCATTTGGATCGTATTGAATCTCAGAAATCCTTTGAATAATGGTTCGATCTAATGAATTCATTTTTTCAAAAAATAAATCGGATATGGTATCTGGAATATAATTCATTAAAAAAGGTACATTCCATTCTTTTTTTATCGTTTTCTTATTAGACAAAACGGTTACTTTTTTGTCACTGTCATAGTATAAAGGATCGTTATCTTGGATAGTAATATGAACCTCTCTTAAATATTTTTTTTCTATTTTTGCACTTTTTATAAGAACATTTTTTTCTAATCTTTTTTTCATTTCATGAGAGGATATATCAAAAATAGATGGATAGTTCTCTATTCCTGCAATTTCGATAATTTCTTGATCACTTAATAACTCATTTCCTTTAATATAAATGTTTTTAATTGGAAATTTAAAAATACTAGATAATAAGTAAAAGAATAAAAATAAAATTAAAACAACAAGAAAAATACGTCCAAAACGAATACGACGAGTCTTTTTCTTTTTTACATTTTTTTTCTTTTTATTCTTTTGATTTGCCATATTATCCTACCTTACTATTTCTTGTTCTAAAATGAGATCTATATCATATTTTTGTTTGATTTTTGTTTGGATTTCTTCAATTAATGTTATAATATCCTTTCCTGTTGCTCCTCCTACATTCACTATAAAATTAGCGTGTTTTTCACTAACTTTGGCTCCTCCAACTTTTTTACCTTTTAGTCCAACATCTTCAATTAGTTTTCCAGCAAACTGACCTGAAGGATTTCGAAACACACTTCCAGCACTTGGATATTCTAAAGGTTGAGCAATTAATCTTCTTTGTTTACGATCCTCTATTACCTCTAAAATGCTTTCTTTTTTTCCATGTTTTAATATAATAGTTGCCTGTAAAATAGTATAACCAGGATTTTTTTTAAAAAAGGAAGTACGATAATGGAAATCAGCTTCTTTATTATAAAATTTTTTAAATTCTAAATCAGGAGTTAAAGTTAAAATTTCATTAACAACATATCCCATATCACTTTTATATGCTCCTGCATTATTAACAATAGCTCCCCCAACAGTTCCTGGAATTCCAGTTGCGAATTCAAGCCCAGTTAACCCTAATTTTGAAACTTTTAGAGCCATTTTCATTAGTGAATACCCTGCACCAACTATAATTTTTGTATCTTCTATTTTCAAATAATCGAAATGATCTAGTTTAATTAAAATACCATCATAATCATCTGGAAAAATTAAATTAGAACCTCCTCCAATAATTTTATATTTCAATTTCTTTGTTTGAACAAAATTTAACAATTTTTTTAGATCATCCATATCGTTTGGATAAACTACATATTTTGCTTTTCCTTTTAACTTATAAGAGGTGATTTTGACAAAATCAACATTCTCATATACTTTTCCACATTTCATTTTTTTTAATTGCATAATCATATTATTTTCCCCCATCTACCAATTCTTGTAATTGATTATATATTAGAGTTGCACTATTTTCTAATTTAAAATCTTTCAATTGATATTTCATTTCTTCCATTTTCTCAGGATCATGAAACATTTCATCAATGGTACGTACTAAAACATCTCCTTTTAAGTTCTTTTCCTCTACTAGAATAGCGGCTTTATGATCAATTAAATCTTTCGCATTTTTAAATTGATGATTATCTGGAACATAAGGACTTGGAATTAAAATAGATGGAATTTCTAATGCAATAATTTCACTTAATGTAGAAGCTCCTGCGCGTGACACAATAATATCTGTTTTCTTCATCACACGAATCATATTTTCTATATAAGGTACTACATATACATTGGATGGAAATTTCTCTTGTTTGATATTTTCATAATCTGCTTTTCCAGTTACAAATAATATTTCATAATTTTTATGTTGAAAAAATTTCATTGTCTTGATTAAAAATTCATTTACTCGACTAGACCCCAATGATCCCATAACAAATAAAACTAATTTCTTATTAGGTGATAACCCCAAAGTTTTCTTATCAATTGCTTGTGCCTGCACAGCATTCTCCCCACAGGGATTTCCTGTAAATATTGTTTTATATTCTGGAAAACTTTTAATCGTAGACTTAAAAGATACCATAATTCGATCTGCATATTTGCTTAAAAATAAATTAGCCTTTCCAGGAACACTATTTTGCTCATGAATCACTGTTTTAAATCCTGACTTTTTTGCAGCATAAATAACGGGAGCTGTTACATATCCTCCAACTCCAATTACTACATCTGGATGAAACTCTTTTATTATTTTCTTACATTTTTTGATTGCCTGATGAAGACAACGAAGTGTTTTAAAATTTTTAAAGAGGTTCTTTCGATTAAATCCATAAATTTCAATAGACTCAAATGGAATATTTTCTTTTGGAATAATTTCTTTTTCCATTCTGTTATGTGTTCCTATATACAAAAATTCACTATCTGGCTCTAACTGTTTAATTTTATTAATAATCGCTAAAGCAGGATATATATGACCACCAGTTCCTCCTGCACTAACTACAACTCTCAATCTCATCACACCCTTATATGTACCATTATATCATAATTATATGGTTTTGAAATAGTATTTAGAAGATGAAAAAAAGAAAATATTTGACAATTTTCCTTTTACATCAATTCATCTATATCTAAATTTTTTTGTTTCTTCTTTTGAATTTTTACTTGCTTTTTCAATTGTTTTTGTTGTTTATTATATTTATGATTCTTCATAGAAATTACTATTATAATTAAGAATAACAAAGTAGAAAGACCACTAAGAGCTGCAATGAATACTTTATAATCCTCTATTGTTTTATTTAAATTTTTTTCAATTTCATCATTATAAATCTGTAAAGTTCCCTCTTCCTTATCATACATATAAAGATGCTTTTTCCCAGTTTCTATATTCATACCATAAATAAGGGCATAATTAGAATCCTTATCTAATTTATAGGCAACTACTTCATCTTCTTTTAATTTAATCGTTGTTTTTTTATACCCTTTTGGAAGATTTTTATACTCCATTGGATATAATATAATTTTATTAAAAGTGTATTCCTTATATAAAGTATATTTACCTTTATCATAAATAAAGAAGTTTTGATTCCCTTCGTTATCTTTCAAAACTACTAAGGTATATTTTGTAATTTTATTTTGAAAGGCTGGAACTTCTTCTCCTTTTATCTTCACCGTTGTTTCTTCATAACCATTAATTGGAGTAATACTTTTAATATTGCGGACAATTGTGTATTTTTTATTTCCAACCTTTACCTCAATTGGATCAAATTCTTTTACAATCATTTTAATATTATATACACGAGTAGCTCCACTTTCTGAGGTAACTTTCACCTCAAAATTATTATCTCCTTCGTTTACATCTACTTCACCAATTCCTGTAACACTAGCTTTTTTATCCTCTGTTGTAGCATGAATATTTGCTTTCGTAGTTCCGGCCTCTAATTCCACAGTGTAAGATAAAGTATCCTTTGTAAATACAGGATTTAAAGTAGCATTTTCAATACTAAGAGAGTTCAAATAATTATTTTTAGATTTTTCTGTACTAGAATTAGAACCTGACCCATTTCCTACTTGAATAGTAATGGACTTACTCCCTGTAAAAGTATTTCCTGCTTCATCCGCAACATCAATAGCTAAAACAGTAATTGTTGCTGTACCTTGTGATTTTGCCGTAAAACGATAACTTTTTGTACTTTGTTCAATCCAATCCCCAGAAGTACCTCCTGATATAACAGAGGGATTGGAAGAAGTAACCGAAAACTTTCCTGCAAGTCCATTCGCACTTACATGAACTGTTACTGCTTGCCCTACTCTAGTACTAGAAGAAGAAGCAGAAAGTCCTATAGAAGCAGCCATTACTTTTCCTTGAATAAGAAATATGCATAGTGTAAATAACAAATACTTAATTTTTTTCATAACTACCTCCTATATTGTCCCACTTCCCATAATATAATTTTTTATTTTCATATAATCCGCTGCAGAAGTTCGTCCATCATTATTGACATCTGAGGCCTGAGCATAAATATCTCCTAAACGTGCCCCCATAATATGATTTTTTATTTTCATATAATCCGCTGCAGATATCCTTCCATCTCCATTAACATCACCTTTTACAACAACTTTATAAGATAATGTTTTTAAACCATTATTGATATGAATAGTATCTCCTGTTACCAATGTTTGACTAGTTGAAATAGCCTTATTAGCAACACTGACATTAACATTTCCTTTTGCCTTTAATTTGGAACTAATATTAGATGTGGTTGTTCCATTAGAAACATTTTTAATATAGCTATTATAAATGACATAACCTGATTTAGATATTACTGTTGGAATATCATCATAAGATGGAGTATTTGTAGAAGAACCATTACTTGGTTCACTTTCCTCTTTAGTTGGTAGAGATGATATAGTACCAGGCATATTATTATAAACTGGAATAAAAAATTCTGTTGTCTGATTAAGTGTTCCTGAATTCAAATATGCATTATACATTAAATTTGCTTCATTTTTAGGTGCTTGAATATTGGTCATATACTGATTAGCATAGCGATAATCATTCTTTGCAGTGTTAAATTTCTGGAAATAAATTGTCTTTTGCTCTCTTTGAATATAATGGCTATCAATAAAGGCTGCTCCACCAATAATAGCCGTTCTAGCACTTGTCCACCCTTTTCCAGAAGCAAAATTATTTCCACAAGCAACTGGATTAGAACAAGATGAGAAAGATCCAATATTATAAAAATTATAATATCCTCTTGTACCATTTGCAGCATTACTTAGTTTAGTTCCTCCTACTTCTAATCTAGAACGAGCTCCCAACATAATCGGATTAATATTATTTCCGCCAGCTGTTGCTGCTTCATA
>CATLBU010000014.1 GCA_949879835.1 uncultured Bacilli bacterium | reverse complement strand
ATAGTTTACTGGAGTGCATTAGCACTATTAATACTTCTCTTGTGTATATTATATTTCCTTAAAATTTGATAAAAACAAGCAAAAAGTCAGGTATATTTCTATATCTGACTTTTATTTTGCAAAAATACCTTGACATTTGAATTTTATTATATTATACTAAAAAATGTAAGCAAGGTTGAATAATGGTATATGATATTACAATAACGGTTATAGTATGCTTATAAGTCCTATTCCCGTTATTGTAGCAATCTTGCTTACAAACAGTCGCAAGACTGAAGATTGTTTAAAGAATAGGGCTTATATCTTTTTTTGTCGGTTTTATAAAAGTTATTGACAAAAAAGAAAAAAGTTGCTACAATGTATGTAACAACTTTTGAATTCTTTTTCAAATTGAATTACCAGTTCAATTTGAAAGGGTAATAACCAACTCGCACTTGGTTATCGGCGAATGACTACTAACCTTAACAAATTAGTCATTCAATTACAATAATATTATATTATAATTGAATTCGTTTGTCAAGTGCTTTTTTGTGGTTATTTTGCAAAAAAGCACTAATTTTTTACAAAAACTAGCAACGGGAAGCAGTCTAATAATTAAACCGGTCCAAAAACTATACACTCTAAATTTTAGAGTACCTAAAAAATACTAAAAACGCAAAAAGGAGGTAAGTTATAGCGATGATAAGCACTAATTACACAAAACTTGATTGTACGCCAATATTGCTTAATGATTTGACTTCATCAGAGAAAGTAGCGATAACTTATCTCTACCATGCAAAAGAAAATTTTAAAGAAAAAATCCAAATAGGAAGAAGGAAAATGTCGAATATTGTTAATTGTTGCGAAAGTACAATGACCAATATTTTTAACCATCTTAAAGAAAGCTATTCGCTTGAAGCAATTCGCCAACACGGAAAAGAAGGCAAGCGAATAATCAATGAATATAAAATTAATGATACATATATTGATTTATCTGCAGATGATGAAAAATTAATTACAAAAATAGGCTGTAATACTAATTTTATGATGGATTATGGTTTACTATTTAATTATGAGTATTTTGGACAAGTTAGCCCTACGGATAAAGTTGTGCTGATGGCACTTCACTCATTAAAACCAGAGAAATATCAAAGAACAAAAAGTCAAGGTTTAAGGTGCAGTGTAAAGGTATCTATTAAAGACCTACAACATTTAACAAAATTATCAAAAGAAACCATTAGAAAGTCGATAAGAACACTAAATAGAGTAGGAGTAGTAACTACAAAAAGCCATAAAGATAAGCATAATTATTGCTGCAGAAACGAATATTTTCTAGAAAGCCTACAAAGTTGGCTAAATAAAAAGAAAAAAGAAGTGCAGCAAGCAAGAGAAAAGCAGAGAGCAGAACTGGAACAAGTGGTAGAAACACATTGCTCAGATGTTAGTTTTGCTGAAGATAATACATATAACTTATTCCAAAATATGGAGTATGAAGATGACAGCGGCGGCAATAACTAACAACTGAATTGGTGCATTACAAGGGTAATGTGCCTAGTTTACTATCTAAAACAGCGTAAAAAATGCGATTCTAGCACATCCACAAATGAATTTGTATTAATAATCGACCAAAAATAGAAAAATTTTAAGTGAAAAATGGCTCAAAATTCATTTTTCACTTTTATTTTTGACTAATTAAGTCTAAAAATTAGACTATTAATAATTAAAAAAAAGACTATATATATTAAATTAATAGACCAAATACAATTAAATTTTAAGCAGCATTAATTATAACTAAATAAAATACTAACACAAGAAGGGTATTGATTTAACCTTTTTATTAAATATTAAATACTAAATACCTTTATGCAGAATGCATATTTATTCTTAAAAAATGTATATTTTTATATTTATATTTTATGCAACTAGCAATTGGTTTAATCAATGTTTTATTAATATATTTTTTATGATAAAGTAGTTTGGTGCAGAGAGCCACTTCTTTTGTGGAGATAAAATTAATTTGCGTTAGCACAACAAAAGTTTTTGAAAAAAAAAAGGGTTGAAAAAGGGTTGACATTTTTTGCTAACTATAGTATAATATTAGTATAAAGATAAGATTGGCTGCAGCAATCGAAAGGAGTTATAATGAGAGAGATTAGAAGGCTTACTGCACAAGATGTTAGAGAGTTTTGTATAGCAGAAAATTTGTACACTAATGGTACTATTGCAGATTATAACAAAATGCTATTTAAAGCCGATAATAGCGACTATAGCACTGAACTTGTAGAATACTTAGCAAATGATATTTATGAGCATTCTATAGTTGATGGTGGCTACAGCAAGGAGGAACTACTTAATCATTTTATGTTTAAGATTGCTAATGATTGTAATACATCATTTTTTGAGGCGGATGATTCAATTTTGAAAGATACTAAAATAAATGACTATCAAATTAAAAATTATAAGGTGTATGTAACTACTATAGGGCATAATGGCGGTTTAATTAAGGAAGAACCAAAAGAATTTTTAACTGAAGCCGATGTGCTTGATTTTATAGAAAAATCAAAAACAAGGTACACTTATTTTGCTGCAACAGTTGAACAAATTAGATATTGCAATTTTAATTAAAGGAGATTTAGATTATGGCTGGTTATCATAATTATTCAATGAGCAACAATGCGGTACAAGCATACTCTGATGGTGAAAAGCCTTTGACAAAGTGGACTAAAAGTGAATTATTGGACTGCTTAAGCAGTGAACAGCAAGAATTTTGCAGAAGATTAACCTTGCAAGAGTTGCGACAAGAACTTTTAGAGTATGCTGGCTGGCACCACACAAGCAATTATTATAATAAAACAAGATTTTATGCAATCAGTGAAGAGGCTGTTCAAGAGTTGACTGAAGACAAAGTTGCTACAATTATTGAATGTAGAGCAACTAGAGAAAAGAAATCTACATGTGAGCCAGTTGTTGAAATGTATATTACTGCTTTAGTCAGATACGATGAGTGGGAAGGCTCAAGGAAACATCCAAAACTCGTACATAAAGAAGATATAGTTTTTTATAAAAGCAATGAAAAAATGGTAACATGTTACAATAGTAACAATTACCAAAAAAGGCTGTCTAGTTTGCAAATAGTATTTAAGATTGAACAAAAAACAAAATTTGCAACTGAAGAACAACTAAGAAAAAAATATGCAAGTTTTTTGAAACAAAAAAAATATTAAGGAGTGATTTATGAGATATTTTCATTTGGTTAGGGAAAAATATGGTAGAGCATTATTAGGTACACTTTTAGAAGTGACAGCATTGTCTTATGATGAGTATATAACTGGATTAGAGCAATTAAAGTTGTATCAAGAGAAATTAAAAAATGATTTCTCTGATTTGGGTTGTGAGCGTAGACTGAATTACGAGAGAAGCTCTAAATATGATGAATATAAAGCCCTTCAAGAAGATAGTTTTGAGTGTCAATGTCTTGAATATGCAGTAGAAGCTAATAAAAAATATATGACACTAAAAAATGACCTTAAGAAGCTTGTATCTGAGGATTGATTATGGAATTACTTATTGATAAAAAATATTTGTTAAGACTTGAAAAATACAAAAAATTTGGATATGGCGGCTCTTTTGAGATTGCAGCAAGGTATGTTTTTTCTTTACCAGCAAACGCTGGTATCCCCGAAGGATACACTGTATATATTGAAGCTCATGAAGTTGAGTGGGATACTAAAGATAGTATATATTATAATTCAGAGCCACTTTCTACTAGAGAATTAGAGAATGGTAGAACATATCGCATAGATAGAGATGATGAAGTGTATATGGCGACCATGACCGAGAACAGAGAGGAAGGTAAACGCTATAAAAGATACAAGTTTACCGCTGAAGAGTTGTATGCACTTTATCAAAATGTTGACTTAAAGTCTGCACAATATGCAGTTGCAAAAGTCGATATTTACATTAAAGGAAACGAAGGCTTACGCCATAAAATTGCATATGGCAATCGTATTGATAAAACTGTGTATTTGGTAGGCAAAGTAAAAGGCTGTTGGTTTTACAGCTCTGAACTCGATACAAAAAGAAACATTAACTCTCATGGTGTTACTATTTTGGGAAATATAGAAGATAGTTCAGTAGACACCATCAAAGAATTGATAAAACAAGCTCAAGAGAAATTTGACTATCTTAAAAAAGTATTTTACGATGTATATGACGCTAGAGATGATATAAAACGAGTTTTGAGTGAAATTAGATATTTTTGTGATAAAAAAGAAGTCTGCAAAGAAAATGCTGACATTCTAAAACAAGTTCGTAGTGTTCAAAAACAAGCTAAAAAGGCACAAGAATTTATTAATAAAAGATTGTCTGAGAGAGATATTGAAGAACAAAAAATTTGGACTGAACTTGAGCTTGAAATGGAAAAATATTATATAAAAGAAGGTGTATAAATGTACTACATTAAAAAAGATGAAAATGGATATGTAAATCCAGAGGACTATTTGTACTTATTCGATGAGTTTAATCGAAAGGAAATGGAAAACTATTTTTTCATTACTAGGGTGGCTGAATATCTTAATTATTTTCTTGATTCAACACCAACAATGTATGGAAATCTTGATTATGAAAGAATGAGTGGTTTTATACATGGTTATTGTACGGCAAAAGGCTGGAATATTGAAGAAACAGATGACATTATGATTATTGTTACAAAAAATGGTAGAAAAAAATTTGTTTTTGAAAAGCCACCTTTGCCAGACAGTTACCATGAGCGTATTAAGGAAAACAATAGAACATTTAATGCTCTATTAAATAGTTGAAAAGGAGAATTTGATTATGATGGTGAAATGCGAATTATGTGGTCGTGAATTTGATGATACTTTTGGTGGTGTTTTTACTTGTCCTAAATGCGGAAAAAAGATTTGTGTAAATTGTTTTGAATTGACTGATGATTGTGAAGATATTTTGTGTATAGAATGCTATAAAAAACTTGAAATATTAGAGCCTACCAAGAAAACTAAAGAATATGAACAATTAATGAATGAAATGGAAAATAAAGATAGGCAATACAAATTTGAGCATAATTGGGACTATTATGATGGCTATGTTGGAGCAAATTATGATAAGTCAACGGATGTGTGGGTGTATAGAGAAAATCTAAACAAAGCATTTAAGGAAGTTAATTGGTTTAACAAGTTAGATGAAAAAAAACAAAAAGAACTAATGGAAAATCCATATACTTGTGGTTATATAGGTGGCTATCATATTAAATTTGCACAAGGCTATGTTGATTTCTATAAAGATACACAAAAGTAAAGGAGTGAACTATGAAACAAGGAAAATTGTATTTGAATAGTATTGGCAGATATGCCATTGATGAGCAAACAGAGTTGAGAAGCGGCGATATTGTAGAAATATCGCTAGATGGCGTTAATTGGCTTAAAACAGCCATAGAACACGCAATTAGTTATGGCGGCTATTATGCGACCATTAACCCAGACATGTCGTTAAAAGGGCTATATTGCCGTAAATAAGGGGGGATTATGATAGAATATCCAAATGACTTTAATAAATTTGTAGAATTTATTAAAAAAGAACTCAATATTGAGTTTGATATCAGAGAAGATGAGTTGCCGGGTAATTTGAGAGGACTTGTATATTTAGATGATATAATATCTGGCAATCCAGTGATTTATTTTAACAAAAATTTCAAATATCATAGTCAATTTGATATGTATTTTGTTCCCGCACATGAAGGAAGACATATTTGGCAAATTAAAAATGGCAAATTTTTCAAAGATATTTATAAGAAAAATGACGAACTTTCAATGCAAGATTATAATGAGCAAGAAGCCGAAATGGACGCTCATGCTTTTGCTACTGCAGCAATGATGAAATACGCCGGGATAAAACCACTTTTTGAAATGTTTGAAAATGAATATAAAGAAAAGATATATCAAAAAGCGGATGTTATTTATAAAGAAATGATTAATAAAAAAAAGTATAAAGATAAAAATTCATTATCGGCTAATGAATTAGCAGTTATAACTGGACGAAGTAGAAATGCAATTTACAAACTTGCCAAGAAATTAGGAAGGTTGCCAACAATAGAAGAAATAGTAAATCGTCCAAATCATCGTCCGCCTAAGTATAAATAACAAAAGAAGAGCAGATTATTAACTATTCGCAAAATAATAATTTTACGAAAAAAGCCATTTTTTATTATATAAAAAGCAATAAACTAGAATACTTTTTTGTATCCTAGTTTATTTTTTAATGCTTTGAAAATCGGTATTAAATTAAAATTTAGTCTTCGATGTCAATGTAAATATTGTTATCTTGAGTATCGGTATTTTGGTTATTTGCAGTTGCTGCAACTTTTTTATTTGTTGTTTTCATTCTATTAAGAATAATAAATGTAACTATACCAATTAATAATAAACCACCTAATGTAGCAAATATGCCTATTAATATTTTTGATTGAGTATTAATGATAATTTGCTTTTCGTTAATAAACTCAAACATTGAGTAGTTGCCGGCTTGGTCAATGACTGCAACCGTTATATTGCCATAAAGATTTGAGAAATCAAACGAATTAGAGTTCACTACTGCATACAATTTATTATTTTTATAAATTTGCATACTAGCAATATTTTCATCAGCATTGAAAGTTAAAGTGCCAACATTTTTGTAAGTTAGTATTCCATCAGCATTAAAAATGTCTTTATTTTCTTTATTTAAAACATTTTTAAGTGTTGGTGCAGATTTATCAATACTTAAGTATATTGTTTGGATGTCATCCATACCAGAGAAAAGTTTTATAATATAATTGCCTTCTTCAGCAAAAATAACTGAGTTATTTGCAACATTAAATTTGGTATAAGGCTTATTATCTTTCTTTACATCAAGATAAGCCGTTGTTTCGTTCCAAGAAAGTTTAACATCGGTATTAGTTATATCGGTATAATCCTTGTCAGAATTAGCAAGCATTAATTTGTATTCTACTGCGTTTCTAACTTTGATAAAATAATCATAGGCAAAGCCCATATCATTCTTTGTGGATATTTTAAATATACCAGATTCTTGCAAAGAGAATTCTTTATCTGATAATACTTTGTAATTATCATAAGAAGTCCACTCACCGTTATTGAGCATTCTAAAGACTGAAAAATCATATTTTTCCATCATTTTTACTAATGCTGCCCCATCTTTAATAGTGTAAGAATTACCTATCAACTCATTTTTATTATTGAAGAACTCAATAATAGGCAATTTTGTTGAGAGTTGCACGGTTACAAGTAAACTATGATTTCCGGCTTCATCTACTGCGTAGATATAGTAAATATCTTCCGTTGAGTAAAGTGTACCCAAATTATATGGTGAATCATTTACAATGATTGATACATTTCTTTCAACACAATTAATTTTAAAGTTTTTATTTGTTAAAATTGTATTGTCATCACCTATTGGAATAATCTTGTTTTTATTATCCAATATCGAAAATACTGGTGGAATTTTATCTATTGTAAATTCATAATAAACAACATTTCCAGCTAAATCGCTTATAACTAATTTATAAGCGCCACTTTCTTGCAAAACAAGACCACTATCATAGTTATATGTAGCATTGTTAAATGTATAAGTTGCAGTTATTGGTGATTCAAACTTTGAAGGTTTGTTCCACTCGAACACAACATCTTCGTTTCCGATGTTCCCGGATACAATATTTGTTCTGATGTCTGGTGTTGTTAAATCTATTGTAAATGTATATGCAATAGATTTATTACCGGCTAAATCGAACAAATAAATAGCATAGTACCCTTCTTCTGAGAAATTAGTATTAGCAGAAATTTCATAGTTAGATTCAACCCAATTATCATTTACAAAAGATGTGTAATGTACTCTAGCAACTATATCTTTTGTATCGCAGCCGAACTTACCATCAAAGAAGTTACTAATCATTGGCTTGCCCTTTTTTAAATTAGTATGGCCGCCATTTGATACATTGCCTAAACTTGCCTTTGGTGCGGTTTTATCTATAGTAAAATCCGCTTCGAATTTATTGCCAGCCATATCGTATAGATAAATTTTATAATAACCTTCTTCAATCAAAGATATAAAATCGGCAAAGTCAGTAACAATATTTAATGCGCCATAATTATATGAATATTCAAATTTTGATAAAGGTGCAGTATATAATTGTGAACTACCAATTTGAATATTTACATCATTGTTAGTAAACTTATGCGAATTAACATTGATATTGGCATTTGGTGCAGTTTTGTCAATAATTATCTCGTATACATTTTTCTTGCTGCTATATCTATCTTGAATAAAGAACACATACTTACCTTCTTCATACAAAGACTCATTATAAGTATATTCTCTTTCGTTTGGCTCACCAGTTAATCCCGGTGTATACAATTTGTATGTTACAAAAGTACCAATATTATAAATAGCGTCTTTATCCCACACAAATTTAATATTTTGATTGTAGTAACTATCAAAAATAGCATTATTATAAACATTGGCAATTTTACCAGTTGGTGCAGAACGCTCATAAATATTATCAGTAATTTTTTCTACAGTGCCGTAAAAATCATCTTGAACAACAATTTTATAATATGTGGCTTGAACGAATGAAAAAGTTGCTAAATTATTTTTAAACGCTGACAAATCAATTTTTCTATTACTTAATGAATCATCTTTGTCAAGCAAAGTCCAATTAACTTTATCGACTGAAGAATATATTTTAACATTGATAAGTTTTACAAAGTAATCACTTGAAGCAGCAATATTAATTAATAATCTTCTATTTACTTCATCATCAGACACATCAATAGTAGGATTAGACAAAGAAAGTGCTATTTCATACTCTTTGCCGGGCTTATATCCATTAATTGTATTAATTCTATATTTACCACTCACATCAAGTTTTAGTAAAGCATTATGTGGCAAATAAGTGTAATATTGTATCTTATCATCATAGCGAGAAGGTATATAATAATAATTATCTGAAGCATTATAAGCAAATTTTATTAAAGAGTCAGATTTATCATTATATACAAACATTTTAGAACGCTCATCAAGAGAATATGCTCTAAAAAATAATGTTTGAGTAAATTTTTTTGTGTTATCATTCAACATAGTTCCCGAAGTAGAATTTCCAAACGGAGAAAATGCAAAAAACACAAAAGGTGCAGAGTCCAAAACAATTACATTTTGTGTATATTCGATATCGAAACTATTTTTTACATGTATAACATAACTACCCGCTTGGTCAAACAAAAAACTATCTGAATTAATATCTATAATTGTTATTAATTCACCATTAGGTTTGCAAATTTCAAAGTATACATCCCCATAAGGATAAACGCTAAAATATTTAGCATAAATATTTGTATTATAATACAAATTTTCGCCATCAGCAGGAGTAGCCGGGTTTTTATCAAAGAAATAGTATTCTTTTAAGCTTTGGTTTGAATAAAAACTTAATGCTTGCTCAAGCAAAGTTTCACTAAAGTAGGCAACTATAAGGCTACTACTATCAATAGATTTATACTTGTAATACTTTTGTCCGGGAACCGCTTTATCACCGGAAGCAATAGGACAACCACCAGGAAAAGGAGCATTAGTGTCAGTCCAATCATTATACAATTCTGCAGATTGTCTTTCTCTTTCAATTCCATACATGATAGCATTTTCTTTATTAGCAAAAGATACAAAACTTGAACCATTCATACTTCTCTGTTCGTAATAATGGTCTATATATGTATCTTTAGCAAAAGGCTCTTTTGTGGATTCAATATTAACTATATATTGATTATTGCAATAATCAGTAATAATTAGTTCGTATTCACCTTTTATCAAACTGAAAGTATCATTTTCAGTTGTTTTGTGATTAAAAATTTTATCTTTATTTTTTGCTTTCAAAGAATAGTTATCGATATAGTTAACTATTTTTAAGTAATTATAATTATTGATATTTACACCACTACTATTAAAATTATAATTACTTAAATTGTTTAGAGAGTTCCCACTATTCAAAGTTAATGCATTTGAATCAAACTCTTTTGTGTATGTTTGGTCAAATTTATCATTTATGATGAAAGCATATTTAGTATTTGGTAAATAATATAACTTTGTATCTTGCAAATCTTTTATATCATAATTATTTAAAGTTACACTTTCATAATTAGTACCACTTGCAGAATATTGAAAATAATCTGCTTGAGATTTGCTAAAAGTAATTATATTTTCACTTGCTGTTAAAGTGGTCGATGTTTTATTTCCTAAACTATCTTCGGCTTCTATCAAATAATTACCATTTGGGACAACATCTATTGTTGTTCCACTAGTAGATACATCTTTCCCATTGACTCGAACATAACTTATCGAAGAATAAGTGTCAGTAGTTTTTTGAAGAATTAACTGAGAGCCAACAAAAGAAGCATTAATATTAGGTGCGGATTTATCTATTGTAAAGTGTGTTTCAGCAATCCAGCCATTGTTATTTTTAATTTGAATAGTATATTTTCCTTCATCTGAAAAAGTTGTATTAGAATTAAAACTTGTTGAAGCCGATGTTGGATAATTTGTAGTTGACCTAGAATAAGTTCCATTGCCATTATTAAAATTAATATTAACATTATTTGTTGTTGAATAATTATTCGCAACTGAAGATGTAATAGTTGGTTTAATTGTGCTATAATTAAATAATCCATATTGGAATTTGCCAGAATTAGTAGATTTTATTCCACCACCAGATACTCTAGTAATTGTTAAAGCAATACCATTTAAAACATCTTGTTGGGCCATAAAACCACCATTAAATTCTTCACTGTTATATTTTAATTCAACCTTTCTTTCTCCTAAACCATTACCATATGAATATGTTACATGTTCAAAATAATAATTAAATTCTTCATTAGGTGCTGGATCCCATTTCCAAGTGCCACTTTGAATTTTTTGTGGTTCAGAAGTTAGATTTTTAAAAAGTGATAACTTTATGCCTACTCCAAATTTAGTTCCATATTTTTTAGGTGTAGTATCAATGTACTCATAATCTGGCACAAATAATAAATTTAATGGAGCATAAAAATAATCTTTTCCACCAATATTTAAATATTGATCGCAATATAAATATACATAAAAGCCATAATGATATTCGGTTCCATTATATTTTAAATGATTAACTTGTTTTTTAAAAATTGTAGGTGTCCCATAATCATTTTTTAATTCATAGTCAGAGTAAGCACGCTGTTGAGGACTTTCATCAGCAACAGTCTGCACTAACGAAGTATCAGCAGCACTACTCTCTTGTGTATGTGTAATATTAAATCCCGTAGGGACAAGTAAGCAACAAATTAATAAAAAAGTTAAAATAAATTTTTTCATAATTCACCTATACTAAAGAAGAAATCATAACATAAACATCGTTAATAACATTTTCGAAGTCTTCTATCTTTTCATAATTATCTTTATTTTGTTTGCTAAAAGTAGCAATAGTTGTTTCCAAAATTGATTTTATTCTTTTAATATCCTTAATTTTAACAAAATTTTGAAGTGATGTCAACAAACTTTCCTTGTTGACACTAGCAAGTGAATTTGTTATTTCATCCCATACAATAGCATTGCTAATGTTTTTAGGAATATTATCATTTGTATCGTTACTAGAAACTTGCTTTGGTTCAGTCTTTGGTTTAGGTGTAGTAGTGGGCGCTTCTGCTAAAGAATTAATCTTTTCAAGATTATAAATATAAAATTCATCCGGGATAGACTCATATAAATCATTTACTTTAATTTTGCCCTTTGTCCAAAAAGGATAATTTTCATAAATAGGTACAAAACTTGTTTTGCACGGATTATTGTTATTGTTTACAAATACACCTTTCCAAAGTTCCATACTTTTTAATTGAGAAGGTGTTAAAAGATATTCTTCAACTTCACTTTCACTAACACCAGTCTGAGATTGTGCTAAAGAGCCAACATTTGAAGTATTTGTTGATACATTAATTCTAGTTGTCTTACCTATTAATTTCGCCCAATACTCAGCAGAATAGTCTTCGCTTGCACGGATATACAATTTTAGGCCACAACCGGCTAAAATTGAATTTTGTTCTGCCTTTGAATACATTTTCTCAAGTTGGCTTATTTCTTGTAAGATTAGAATAAACCAAATATTCCTACCGCCGGAAATATTAAGCCATTCGGCTAAATTTTCAATTTTAAGACTTGTTCCTAATTCTTCTAGCAAGAAATAAAAAGGTTTTTCAAATTTGTTGTTTGGTAACCTGCGAGCCTGCCCAATCAAATATTTATATAATTGTGTAATCAATAGACTAGCAATTACATTACGAGTTTTATTTTCATCTGGAATGATTATAAAAAAGGCTGTCGGTTTACTAATAACATCTTTCCACTTAAAATCTTGACTTGAAGTCAGATATTTAATACCTTCTTCGTTTATTTTTTCAAGTGCTTCTGCAGCGGTTGTAATGATACCATCACGAGTTGTTTCAGCAGCCATATTTACAACTTGACCGGCGTCTTGTCTACACAAAGAAGTCTTGGGTCGATTATTAATATAATCTTTTAGTTCTTCGATGTCTGATGTAATAATGCTATATAATTGAGAAAAAGTAACAGTCTTTTGTGCTTCATCACAATTAGGATGATTAGCAATATCTTCAAGTCTGCCCCAAAGCAACCCACGCAAAAATATTCTACCTTTGTTTGACCAAAAAGCAGACTCGCCATTTTGATTTGGTAAAATAGTTACAAGCAAGTCATTTATAGAAAATGACAATTCATTTTTTAAAGTATTAGTAATTTTTTCGGTGTTTTCGAGTTCTTTTTTTATTGAATTGTATTCATCACTATCCTTTAAGTGTTTTTCCAATTCAATATATTGTTTACTTAATGCAGACTTATAAAGTAGATATTTTCTATATGTTTTTTCAATGATATACAAGGGATTGTATCTTTTACTACTGAAAGGCTCAGCAAGATTTATAACCATAACATTGTAGCCATTGTCTTGCAACAATTTAGAAGATGTATCAAACAATTCGCCTTTGGGATCCATCACTAAAAATGATGGTTTAATTTGTGAATTTGCCCATACTTGAATTTGTGGTGATACATAACCTTGTGTTTTTCCGGAACGAGTTGTTCCGTTTACAAAAGCGTGAGTACCTTCAATCAAAACAAACTTTAAATCTGAATTTTTATTAATTATTTCTGCTTTTACTAATATACCAGTTACATCTTTAACAACTTTTTTATTTTTAAACAAAGCAGCATTTTTTGATGGCTTCTTACAAGTTTGATTTTCTTTGACTAAAGACATGGTAGTTGTTATGTAGTTTTTTTCAATTTCTGCATTTGTTTGAAATCTTCTATTTCCATATCTTGTGGAATTAGTATTTTTTCCTTTAGCCCGGATGTTAGAAGTCATTTGCAAAAGTGCAACAATTATAATTGCTATCGTTAACCCACCGCACGCTAAGCAATTAGAAGAAGAAAAGTATGTTTTTGCAGTAATTGGTGCTTTTGTAATAAGTAAACTAATTACTGCCCCACAAGTTAGTAGGACAAAAAATAGTACGATAGCAAAAACAATAAAAATAATTAATTTTTTCTTAAAATTCATTGTTTAACCCCTTTGTTTTTGTGTATTTTCGGTTTCTTTTTCTCTTAATTTACTCAAAAATATATTGAGTTCTTTATTAATATTATCATCGCAAGTTTTGCATAATGCTCTTAAAATTCCGCCAAATATCATTCTAGCACCTTGCAACTGCCCTTTTAATCTTCTTTGCTTCATCACTTGTGATTGTTTGTCAAATTTATCTTGTTCATATTTTAGTTGTTTTGCTTCATTAATAACAATATTGCCTAATCTTCCGTATAAATCATTGATTAAATTTTTATTATATTCTTTGTCCGGATGATTAGTTGTATTAAGTAGTTCTTGGCGCATATTAGCACATCGTTTTATTTCATCAAAACATTTTTTATTTTCGGCTGAAGAAAAAATTAATTTGTTGACAATAGCATTCACTTCTGGCTTTAACTCTTTCATATTATCAGAGTTATAAGAAAGTCTACCATTTGCCGGTAATTTTTTCGCCAAACGCAGCAAATCTTTTTTTAATTCATCTTCTTTTATTGCTTCTTTTGTGTTATTTATCAATATATTGCGTAGCGGGTATAATTCTTTATACCTATTAATAAGGTCATTGTCTATATTTTTTTGAATTCTTTGAATAGTATCTAACGGAAGTTTTCCTTTTTTTGTATATCCAATGTTGCCTTTACTATCAAAAGTCATAGGCTTTTTTTCCCACATTAATATATGAGCGTGTGGATGTTCTGTATCAGTATGAATACAAAAGACAAATTCAATATTATTTGCTTTAAGCAAATCACTTTCTACTTTGAAATGTTTCATAAGAAGTTCGTGAAAATGCTGTTCATTTTCTACATTAAAAATATCTTCATCACCTTTAAATGAAATGATATTATCCCAAATCACACTCTCTGAAGAAGATAACCGATGGCGAAGATTTTTAATATCATCGTTTGATAATTGCTTATCGTACATGTTAAAGACTTCAAATTTTTTGTTTGGGTCTGAAGTAGGGTGGTTATCGTAATCATTTTCTTTGAAATTTGTATGTTGTCTTGTAACATAAGTGAACCAATTATATTGGTTAGCGCCATTGAAAAAATTTCTATTTTTTGCAGTGGGGTCATAGTATTGCGTCTTTAATACGCACCCCCTTTTTTTATCACTCATATTAATACAAGTTATCCTTATTTATGCAATCTGGAATAATATCATAACTACCATTTTCCATAAGTGCTTCATCAAAGTCTAGTCCTTTTGTATGGTCAAGCAATATGTTGTATAACCTTGTATTTAACAATAT
>CATLBU010000013.1 GCA_949879835.1 uncultured Bacilli bacterium | reverse complement strand
TTTAACATTTTCATTATTAAATCACAACCTTTTAATAATAATGGCTCATCAAAATAATCTTTTATTTGCTAATATTACTTTGAATTTATTATTAGTTAATCTTTTTATATAATCATCATATTCATTTCTAGAAAAACTAATATAGTCTTGCATAAAATACAATTATTCCTTATTATTCTGATTAATAGCATTTATAAATTCTATAATATATTTACTATTAGAATTCTTTTTGTTAAAAGCTATTCCAATTTGCCTTATTGGTATTTGATAATCTAGATTTAATTCAAATAATTCTTCTTTCTTTAGTTCTTTTAAAATATGATTTCTATTTATAAATCCAATTCCTAATCCCGCTTTTACAAATGCCAAAACTAAATCATAACTTTCTAATTCATAACTATCATTTAATGATATTTTATTTTTTTTACATATAGAATTTAAAAACTTTCTTGAAGAGGACATATCAGATTGTAAAACTAACGGAAGATTGGCTAATTTTTGAATACTAATTTTTTTACCTTTTAAGTTATTATAGAAATTTGGATTAGCTACAAATACATCTTGCGTAGTTTCAATAATTTTATAATCTAAATTTTCAGCTATTTGTACAGGCATATTAAA
Organism: uncultured Bacilli bacterium; assembly: GCA_949879835.1. The sequence continues at coordinate 14,970 of CATLBU010000013.1, read as the reverse complement.
TAATACCAAATCCAATATATTATCACATAATTTATTTAAAAGTTCAGCTGTTATTCCTCTAATTATTTCTATTTTTACATTTGGATATTTTTCTTTAAAAACTTTAACTCCCTCCAAAGCATTATGCTTTAATAAAGTGGTACCTCCACCAATTCTTATTGTTTTCATTTCTTTGGAATCGAATTCATCTAATAATCTTTTACAATTATTTAAACACTCTATACTATTTCTTATATTTTGAAATAATTCCTCTCCAGCACTAGTTAACTCCATACCTCTAGATGTTCTATAAAATAAAGATATATTTAATTCACTTTCTAATTTTTTTATTGTTTGGGTTATAGCAGGCTGTGAAATAAGCAATATTTCAGCTGCTTTAGTAATATTTTTCATTTTGGCAACGTAATAAAATACTTTGTATAGTTCAAAATTTATATTTTCCACGATATAATCACCTCTTATAACAGATATTGAATATTCGTATTTCAATTATATCAGTTTATGACGTATAATGCAATTAGAGGAGTGATAATAATGTTGATTACAATAACGGGAGCATCAGGAAGTGGAAAGAGTTCTATTTCAGAATTTTTATGCTCATTAGATAAAAATATTGTTCATTTGAATATTGATACAGTCGGTCATGAAGTACTAGATATGCCTGAAATAAAAAAAGTTGTGTCTGAAAAGTTTAATTTAAATATAAAAGAAGATAAAATAAATAGAAAAGAATTAGGCGATTTAGTTTTCAATAACCATCAAAATATGAAACAACTATCAGACATTACTTGGGATGCTATGGAAAATATAATTGATGATTTCATAGAAAAAAATAAGGATAAAATAATAATTCTTGACTGGATACTTATGCCAGAAACAAAATATTTTAATGTTTCAAATATAAATATTTTAGTACAAGCAAATTTCAATTCTAGAATGAAAAGAGCAATCACGAGAGATGGAATTGATGAAAGTGCATTTAAAAAAAGAGAACAAGCAACAGTAGATTTTACTAGAAATAATTTTGATTATATTATAGAAAACAATGATATAAAACAAACTAAAAAGGAAGTGAAAAAAATTTATGATAAGAGTATTATATCCAGGTAGTTTCGATCCTACCACAAAGGGACATATGAATATTATAGAACAGGCATCTAAGCTTTTTGATGAAGTAATTATAGCAGTTTTAAAAAATCCAATGAAAAAAAATTCTTTTTTCACACTAGAAGAACGACTAGAAATATTAAGTAAATTATATTGTAATAATCCTAAAGTCAAAATAATAACCAGCACTAGTACAGCAACTGATGTAGCACTAGAATATAAATGTAAAGCAATAATAAGAGGAATCAGAAATATAAAGGATTTTGAATATGAAAAAGAGCTTGCACAAATAAACAAAGATATTAGTGATGATAAAGTAAATACAATATGTTTATTTGCTGATCAATGGTTACAAACTATATCATCAAGTGTTGTTAAGGAGATATTCTATTTAAATAGAAATATTTCAAAATATGTTGATCCTATAGTAGAAGAAAAAATGATTTTAAAAGGAGAACAAAAAAAATGATTTTAAAAATATTAGGAAGTGTTTCACCATATCCAAAATCAGACAATAATTGTGTTGGATATCTAATTTATAATACTGATAATAATCAGAAAATTTTATTAGATTGTGGTAATGGTATAACAAGATTAATGAATTTTCCAAATGATTTAGAAAATTTAACTATTATAATAAGTCATTTGCACAAGGATCACTATGCCGATTTAAGTGCTATTGCATATGCAAGTTATGTATATCATAATTTAGACCTATTAAGTAGTAAAGTTAAAGTTTATATTCCAAATAACAAAGATTTAGAAGATTATCATTATTTAATAAATTATGGAACTGAAAATTATATGGATTTTTATACTTATGATGAAAAAAGTAATTTAAAGATTAATGATATAAATGTTTCTTTTTATCGAACACAACATTCTATAAAAACTTTTGCCATGAATATAATTAAAGAGAATATAAAATTATCCTATTCATCGGATACTGGATATGATGAAAACATTTCGTCATTTTTTCAAGGTGCTGATGTATTAATATGTGAATCAGGTTTTTTAAAACATCAAAAAAATGGTAATATACATCATTTAAGTGCCGAAGAGGCTGCAATAATAGCTAAAAAAAGCAATGTGAAGAAACTAATTTTAAGTCATTTCTGGCCTGAAATTGATAAATTAGATTATTTGGACGAAGCAAAAAATATATTTGAAAATGTTGATGTAGCATCAGAAAACAAAGAATACATAATGTTTGATGACTTTTGCTAAAAGTATCTACCTCATTAAATAATTGTTCCATTTTAGATTGAAATCCCATAATCTTTTTAGTTCCTTTTATTATATTTAGCATATTCTTTATCTATTAAAAATTTTTAACGATTTTCATTTTTTGTTCAAATTTATTCACAGTATTTGTCATTTCTATCTTTTCATTAACCATGCTATCATTAATGACTTCTTAAATATCTTCTACAATTACTTCTGTATCTCTTTTAACTTTCATCCTTCTTTACAAAAGAAGGATACCTTTGATAAAATAAAATTGGTGGTAAATATGAAGATACAATTTATTGGAACAGGAAATATGGATAGTGAGCGTTTTAATGCATGTATCCTAGTAAATGATTGTATTTTAATTGATGCTCCCCCAGGTGTTGGCAAAACTTTATTAAAAAATCGCTTTGATATTAGAAAAATCAAGGCCATTTTCATTACCCATCAACACATTGATCATTATTTTGATTTACCCATTCTTATTCGGGAATTATCCAACTGCCATATTCCTGAGATTCATATTTTAGCAAGCCAGTCCCTTATAGATAATTTTGAAACATTAATGAGACTAGCCTTTCCAGATGTATACCAAGAAATACTACAACCGATTCGGGTACATTTTACTATTTTAAAAGAATATGGAAATTATTCTTTACTAAATTTCCATATTCATTCAATTCCAGTTACTCATGGAAATTTAGATTCTTGTTTTGGATTTATTTTAAAGAATAATGAAACTTCTATTGGATATTCTGGTGATGCTTCCTATACAAAAGAAATTGAGTATATATGTAGAAATTGCAACTCCATTATTTTAGATAGTACAAAACTAATTGGTGATAGAGATCATATGGGATTAAACAATATATATGATATTTGTAAAAAATATCCACAAAAAGCGGTTTTTATTACTCATCTATCAGAACAGATAAACACCAAAAAAATCAAAAAATATACTAATTTAATAATTTCCAACGATAACAAGCATTATAAAATTAATAAAAACAAGGAAAAATAAAAATCCTTGTTTTAATGAATCACATAAGTTCTTTCTTCTGGCTTTATAGTTTCTAATTTTTTTCCTTCCATTTTCATCACTTCAAACAAACAATTAAACAGAAATTGTTCTTTATTAGTAAAATAATTCATTTTTTCAATTAATGCAATAAATGATTTCGTATAATATACATTTTGTAAATTAGAACTATCTTGACTCATTTGTTGAACAATTTCATTTAAAATTTGTTGTTTACACTCTTCACTAATTAAATTTGTTTTCTTTTTTTCTTTATTTGGAAGAATAACTAGGCCATCGACAATCAGACCATCCCAAAGTACATTAATTGATTCCAGTTCAAATTGATCCATTTTTTCAAATAAATTACGCAATAATTGCGTTTGTTCTACATCGATTTGTTCTTGAATTTGGATATAATTTTTTAATATATCAGGAAGATCTTCCTCTAAAATTGTTTGACAAAATTCTAAGAGCATTTTAAACTACCTCCTTTTTGGCGATCAAAGTTCTCGCGGAATTCTGTGTTTTTAGCAACCCCTCTAATGAACGTATTCACAATCATTGGATCAAATTGTTTTCCTGCATTGATCTTAAGTATATTTAAAGCCTCATATAAATTTTTTTGTTTATCTTTCATATATTTTCTATTTCCTGTCATTGCTTCAAAAGCATCAAGCACAGATATAATTCGTGCGAAATAAGGAATTTCTTCCCCTTTTAATTGATTAGGATACCCTTTTCCATCGTATCGTTCATGATGACAAAGTGCGACTTCTTTATAATCCTGCATCAATTGATTATTAAACAAATAAGCATGATTCGAAACATGACTTTGCATATGGACATACTCTTCATCGGTTAAAGAAGTTTCTTTTCTTAAAATCTGTTTAGGAATCGTTAACTTCCCAATATCATGTATAAGCGCAGCTTGTTTTAAAAAAGTAATCTCTTGATTAGATAATTTTTTACCCTCTGGTAATCCTTCTAAAAAAACATCAACATAGGCGCTAACATTGGTAACATGTTGGTATGTAACTTCATCTTTTTTCTTTAATAACTCTAACATGTCTGAAATCATATTTGCTGATACCTCTAAATTATTAGAAGAAGAATGTTCATATTTTTGTTCTATTTTCTCAATCTCCTTTTTTTCTTGTTGGAAATATTTTAAAGTCTTTGATTTATAAATTTTTCTCTCTACTTCAGCTACTACTCCTTGTAATATGGTTTCACTTTCTAATATATTATCATGAATATATTGAATTTTTATATTAGAATCTATTAATAGTTTCTCCTGTTCATCTGACAAAACAGTATCTGAGCTCATGATTAAAACATCTGGAAGAGAAAAAGTATCTTGCTTAGAAATCCAATTTAAATCATTAATTCGAAATTTATTACAATTTTTTTGTTCAATATTTAAACAAATTTGTTTCTCGATATCAAAATTATGAATATTATAAAAAGCAACTTGATATACGTCTTCTATATTTTTACACGTATCATCCATCACTAATTTTGACATAGACATTATCTCCATATAATCACCTATTTTCTTATCATTATTATTTTACCATATGAGATTAAAATTAAACAAAAATATAGGCAATTTTACATTTTTTGACAAAAAACTTAAAATATCAAAATCTTTATTGAATTTCAGATTTCAAAACAGTAATGACTGGTCGAATACCAAATGTATCACTTAATTCCCCATAGGATCTATTAACAAAAAAACTATCAAATCCACTAGAAACAATGGCCTTTTCACAGGAATGACCTCCTACATTATCTAAAAGATAACCAGAATTATAAGGAGAATTCCTAGTAATTTCTATTAACCAATCATTAGGTGATATGCTGTTAAGTTGAGAATACTTTGGCAAAGAAACTTCTACTTGATTCCAATTTTTAGTAAACTGTTTCAAATAATTAAGAGCTGTTAGTGGAGAAGAACCGGTTGGTATTCTTGCTCCAACATAATCTGATTCACTTCCACCATTTGCAACATAATCCTCTTTAGTTAAACATGCACTATTTCCTATATTACTATCCATAATAAATAAGACCTGATTTTCTTTTTCCTCTATCACATAAAAATTTCTCTTTTTCCCATCTCCTGGATCACAACTATATTTTGTTCCTATTTCATATCCTGCTTTTCCTGTATTTGTACAGATAAATTGTTGGTTTTCTTTATCATCTTTAACAGGATATTCTTTCCCATTTAATGTGTATTTCCCATTGCTATATTTTATTTTATACCCATCTATAACCACTTCTTCAACCGTTGTAACTTCTTGATCAAGACATGTTTTGGCATTATTTAAAATTATAGGCTGATTTCCTTTTACTTTAATAAACTTATTTAAACTGGTTAAATCATAACAACCATTTTCATCGGATTTTGGAAAATTTTTATCTTGTTTTAATTCATTTAATGAAATTGCTTTCTCTATTGCATCCATATAACCATTCATACTCTCAATTGCCGATTTTTTTCTAGAATCCTCAACTACATTTAATATAATGGGAACAACAATCACAGCTATGATAGCTATAATTACAATCACAGCAAGCAATTCTACTAGTGTAAATCCATACTTCTTCATTTTTCATCCTCCTACTATATTTAATTATACATCATTTTTCTCTTTTAACAAGTATTCTAAAGATGCTTTACTCTATTTTCACTTTTTTATTATATAAATCTATCAAAAAAGTAGTATATTCAATATACCACTTTATTTACTATATTTTAGCAAAACGTTCTTTTATTCGATCTTCTCCAAATAATTTTAGAATTTCATATAAATCTGGTGTTTGACATTTACTTGTAAGCGCTACTCGAATAACAGTAGCTACATCCGCTACATTTCCTTTATACATTTCCGGATTCTTTTTAAAATCTTTCATATTAGAGGCGTAGCCTAATTCATCAGCAAGTAATTGAACTTGATGAAACCATTCCTCCTTATCCTCTGTATAATATTTTTCCATATAGGTATTTAAAATAGTTCTAATTTCATCTAAATCTGTTATTTTCCCCCACTCATAATTCTCTGGATGGAATAATTCATCATACATATACCAAATTAAAGATTCAATATCACTATATTTTGCAATATCCTTTCTAGGATTTTTTTGCTCTCTTTCAATATTTAAAATCGCTTTGTAATAATCTACATCTTTTTCAATTAATTTCTTTAATGAATCCGCATATTTACACGCCCAGGCATAAGATTGCTCATATACTTCTTCTTTTGTCATTTTAGATATTATGTTTTTTGAAATATCATCTAATTTCATTAAATCATAAAGGGCCCCCGAAGAAGACATTTTATCTGGACTATAAATAAAGTCTGTATACTTTTTATCTGGATTCTTTGTATGCCATTCCTCATAATTAGAATTAATAATTGTCATTAATGATTCAATAACAGCAAGTTTTGGATACCCTTTTTCATCATAGTAAGTCATCGAGGCCTCAGGATCTTTTCGTTTACTAATTTTTCGGACATTACCTCCATCTTTTTTGATTAATAATGGAGTATGAATATATTTTGGTGGTTCAAAACCAAATGCTTCGAACATCTCAATATGCTTGGTTACACTTGGTAACCATTCCTCTCCTCTTATGACATGAGTGGTTCCCATTAAATAATCATCTACGATATGAGCAAAATGATAAGTAGGTAACATATTATCTGATTTCATAATTACATCATCAATATCATTCTCACTTAAACTAAGTTTTCCTTTAGCTAAGTCTTCAAAAGGTATTTTATTTTCAAAATTTCCTTTAGAACGAAAACGAATAACATAGGGTTCTTTATTTCTTACTTTTTCTATTTGTTCATCAATTCCAAGTTTTCTACATTTTGCGTAGGCTCCATAGTATCCAGTTCTTTTTTTTCTCTCTTCTTGACGAGTTCGCATTTCATCTAGTTCATCTTTTCCACAAAAGCAGGGATAAGCTCTACCTATTTCAATTAAGTGTTTAATAAAAGTATGATAAATTTCTTTTCGCTCACTTTGTACATATGGGCCATAATTTCCAACGATTTCTCCTTGATATTCATATTCATCTGGAGTAATATTATATTCTTTTAGCGTTTCCATAATTAATTTGGTAGCGTTTTCTACCTCTCTTGCACTATCTGTATCTTCATTTCTAAGATAAAAAATTCCATCGGAATTTTTCGCAAACATATAATTGGTAAGTGCTTGATATACTCCCCCAATATGCATATATCCAGTTGGAGATGGGGCAAATCTAGTTACTTTTTGACTCTTATCAAGATTTCTTTTGGGATATATTTTTTTATAATCCTCTATTGTCTTATCTATATCAGGAAATATTAAATTAGCTAATTCTTTATTATTCATGTTTCCACTCTCCAATATTAATGGCTGCCCTAGTTCGATTCGAACGAACGAAATGTCAGATTCAGAGTCTGATGCCTTACCGCTTGGCTATAGGGCAATTTACCAATACCATTATATCATTATTTTTTTTAAATGAAAAGAGAATTTAAAAAATATAGTTAGTGTTTACTAGCTATATTTGTTGAATATATTTTTTTGATATTTTAACCACTGGTCTAATTGGCAAACTTCCAGTTTGAATTCCTAAGCATAATCTTCCAGAATTTATTTTACGATACTCTACGATTGGAGAGCAAACCATCACTGGATTATTTTTATTAAAGAAGTTAGTTATTGTATCCTGCTTATATAAAAATTGGGGGGTAGTATTATTTTCTAAAGTAGTTCCTATTTGCAAAGAAGTCGTTGTGATTCCAGATAGAATCCCAACATCTTCCAATGTCAACAATCTAGATTCTAAAATATCAGAATCTGGTGCATTTAACTCTGTTTGAAGTTTAGTTTTATAAGTTGTTGTAACATAATTTTCAGCATTATTTACAGCTATCGTTCCATCATTTATATTTTCACTACTAAGTAGCGTTACAAAATCGTTTGATTCTGGACTTTCTTCCATAACATTCCATGAAGTAGAATTCTTTAGAATTACTACATCTCCAATTTTGTAAGATAGATTTTGCTGTTCTTCTTCTATAGGCACTGTATTTTCCTCTATTTCATTTGCCCCATTTCTATTAGAAGAGAAAATCCAACCTTTATCATAAAAAATATAAATTCCTAATCCAATAATAATTAAAACCAAAATCCCAATAATCATAATTAAATCCTGATTGTGTTTGTCATATCCTTTCATCCCTTATTATCCTCCTTTTTATCTAAAAATATCATTCGTATGTTCTACGAGATATATGATTATCTAAAATTTTTGAAAATGTTTTTGCTTTATCATTACCAATCTCTGTTTGATTTATAATTTCTTGTTCGGCTTTTTGTTCTCTACTTATAAAAGATTTTTGGTTTAAATCAATTTCTAACTTTGCTAAATCCCTTACAGAAAGTCTTTCAAAAATACCTCCATAACCATCCTTTAAAAGATGATAATGGTAATTCGCAAGATATCTATTTTCATCATTATTAATTTTTAAATTCTGATCACATTGATATAAAATTGCTATCCTTTTGGAAATTTCATCGTAAAAATCAGGTAAGAGTTCTTCTAAAGGTTCTAGTGCTTGCAATTCAAATAATTCATCAGATACTAGTTTCTCATAATCAAGTCCTAAGTTCTTTGTTAAGGCATTCATAATCATCTCAGATGCAGTATATTTTCCAATTAACAAATTCTCTTTTTTTATAAAAATGGATGTATTGATTTTTCTTTTTTGCACTTTTTCCCAAAACTGAGCAATCAATTTTCTAATCTTTTCAACATCTGATGAATCTATAAAATTAGTTGTAAGACTATCACAATCAGAAGCATTTAATTGATAATTTGCTTGAATTAAATAATCTTTAAGATTTCTATTATACTCCATATCTAAGTGCGAGGTATATTCTCTTTCTCTTTCAAAAAATCTTGTAAATAGTTGTTTTTTACCATATAGTACATCTTCTACTTCCATTTGATTTTCAAAAAAGTGTAAAAATACCATAAATTGTGTTGCAGAAAATTGACTGTCATATCCATTTTTTATGATGTATAGGATATATTCCATGATTAAATCATCAACTGTCAACTTTTGTTCTAACTTTTCCATAAACCCTCCTGCTTAAAAAAATTTTATCCTAAACGATATTTATTTTTTTAAGATTACTACCATTAGTTTATCACATTTTAAAATATTTTATCAACCTTTTTTTATGAACTTTTGGATCTGGCGGTTCAACTGCCCATTTAAAGAGAAATCTTTAGGTATAAGAATTTTATATTATTAAACAATATCAGTTATTATATGATATTAACTGATATTGTTTAATTTTAATATATTTTAAATTTTTGATTTATCTAAAACCAATGACATTGTTATTATCCCATTTATTGCACACATATATCTGATTGCTCTATATTCATTGATAAAAACTTTACCCCCTCTGATAGCCAATAATCATTCTCTAAATAATCACCTGAATTTGATTTTATATAGCGAGTTTGAATTATATACATAGAGGCTAATGCTTTCAATATTAATGGTAATTTCTCTATTTCATTATTTTCTAAAGTATTATGTAAATTATAATAGCCTAAAAATCTATTGATATTTTTTATAGTTGAATTCTTGCTATCTGTTAAACATAATCCTAATAATGATGCCGCAATCTCTATTATTCTAGGTAAATAATTAAATGCCGAAAAGTCTATAACATAAATCTTTCCATTTGGGTCTAAAATTAGGTTTGCTTTTATTATATCTCCATGGATGTATGAATATTTCATTTTATCAAAGTCAATTAATTCAAATTCCTCTACAATTTTTTGTATTATTTTGTTTTCTTTAGTTGTTAAACAATGCTTTTTCTTCTCATATTCTAATTTTAAATTTGTTACTGTCCATTCATCATAAAATACTTCTTTAATGTTATAATCAATAGAATTAATATTTGAAGCAATTTGAGCCACCTGTTTTAGTTCATTGTTTGTTAATTCACGGTTCAATTCCCAAAAATTTTTACCATCAATATATTCCATTACAAATAATCTTAATACAATATTGTTCATTTTTATTGTGAAAATATAATCTCCATTTACTGTAAAAATTTTAGGTACTGGTATGTCATTTTCCATTGATTTTACTAAAATATCAATTAATCTTTTACACGAGCTATCGTCTCTTTCGCTATTAAATATTTTCACAACATATTTATTATCTTCTGTATTTAGAATATAATTAAAATCCTCATACCCTATTTCTATCAATTCATAATTAATATATTTTTTAAACATATATTTTTTACATATCTGATTGGAAATATAATCGATATCAGTAACATTATCTATTCTTTCATAAGAATTACGATATTCCATAGTTTCACCACTTTCTAAAACTATTATATCATGAAGTCACTGTTTTACCATTACTTAATCACCATTAAAATACTTCAATTATTTTAAATAAAACTAATGTTCTATAAAATTATAATATTTTATTACCTTTACCTTTTCTAATTGAGAAGTCTCTATATTAGATTTAGATAAATATTGTTGATGCAAGTCACATGGGATAAACTGTTTTGGAATCCTAATTTCTTTTATCCTTTTAAACATATCATACATTTTCTCTACTCCAATTTTAGATTGAGCATCTTGTAATCCAGAAGGTGTTAAATCATATTCTAAAAATAAATGTTCATATAATGCTTGATCTGGTGTTTGAAAGCCCATTTGAGCGCTTGCGTCTATAAAATCAATGCAAAAATAAGTATATGCCTCCCCTATATCAAATCGATAAGATAACCTAGGAGTCAAATGTAATATGCTTTGACTATCCTTATAAAACTTAACGAATTCTTGTATATCTCCCTCATATTTATTAAGAGAATAAAGTTCAAACAAAGCACTAACTTGTTTTTTGATTTCATCAAAATAGTTCATAAAAAAATCCTCATCAAATTCTGCTTGAAATTGTTCTTCTGTTATATTTTCCATTTTATCTATATCAACAATAACATATTGAAACATTCTAATCTTTAAAATTAAATATTTCTTTTTTCTGTGCACACATACTTTAAATTAGTCTTATCAATCTTTCTTATCCTACCATTTATAATTGTTGGAGTAGTATTACAAAAATCACATATAATCTCTAATCGTTTCTTTAAAGATTCCTCCATATCAATTTCTTTTTTGATTACCTTAATCATAGATACCAACCTTTCCTATGATTTCTTCCTAAAAACAGAAAAAACCAATCTTTCGATTGATTCTATATATCAAAGTTCGAATAGTTCGAACAGATTTCCCTATGGTGCCCGAGAGATAGAAGTTCAACAACTTTATTTTTTTATGGTATTATTAGTAAAAATTGTAGTATCATAATTACAATGTGGGCCTATTTGTTGCAATGTTTCGTCACTTATCAAACAATAATCTAATGGATTCATTCCTTTTTCTCTATTATAAATTCCATATACAACATCAAAATGTTTTGGCAAACCATCAATAGTTATTATATTCCAAATATGTTGTACTCTAGCTCCATTTTCTAATTTTCTTGTTTCTCCTCTTATTGATGTAGATTCGATACCTAATTTTGTGCAAATATCATTTAAAACTGGTACAATTCCAGCACATATTGCTTTCTTCAATAATAGTGGAGCATATTTATCACTGACTCTTATCCCCCAATTATTATATATCCCAATTATTGGACAAGTTACACTACCATCATTATTATAATTAAGATTATGCTCATAATTTATATTATTTACTAGCCAATTAAATATAAATTTTATTTTTTCTTCCTGAGATAAATCTAAAGGTATCATTGAAATTAACTCATCCAATTTTTTATTATATTCTTCATCTAATTTTTGATTAAATGCTTTCCATTCATTTTCAAAAATTTCTTTTGAAACTATTTGTCCTAGACTATTATAATATGTTCTATTTTTTATTATGAATCCCATATAAAATCTCCCTTATCTTTTACATATTGTTTTTGACAATATGCAAGTGTGTTTACTAAATTGTCAAAATTTAGTAAATGACATTGTTATAAAATAAATAACTTGATATAATTAGTATTAGGAATATTTAATCGTTGAGTGCTTGCCAACTTTCATGTGAAAGGAGGCTGATGATATGCATAAGAAAGATTTTTTGATTCTTTCCCTTATTCTAATTATCTTCTTACTCATAGCCTTACTTTTTACTTTTGTAATATAGTAAACTATCATAAGAAAAAAGCACTCAATTTACTTTCGTAGATTAAGTGCTAACCAAATCTTTGGCGAACACTCAACATGGAAAGGTTAAGTATTCCCTTTTTTATTTTATGCAAGTTTCCTTGACATATTCATAATAACATAAAAACGCGCTTTTATCAAGTGCGTTTTATATTGTTGCTCGAAATTCGAGTTTCCTATCAATCTGGTGGACCTGAATGGACTTGAACCATCGACCTCACGCTTATCAGGCGTGCGCTCTAACCAGCTGAGCTACAGGTCCATTTATCAATGACTATTAAAGTATATCGTATTTTGTCTAATTTGACAATACTTTTTGAAAATTTTTTTAAATTTATTTAAGAAGAATTTTCATAGATACCCTTCATTTCTTTTTATACTATATTATGAAATAAAATTGAAATTATGAAGAACTGTTTCCAGTTCTGTTTTTCAACTTATATTCAACATCAAAAAAAGGGATACTTCCCTTCTTTTTAATAAACAATAAATGAGCCAATAATAATAGCAAGTAAGATATATAATACAACGATACATACATATCCTCCGCCATTATTACAACAATGTTTTTGACTAGTTGTTTGACAAGTTGTAGTAGTTGCATTATTTTTATCGCAAGAATTTCCACATGCCATATCAACTACACCTCCTTACTTAGATTAAATATAGGCCCCAAGTATAATTATTAAAAGTATAAATAATACTAAAACAATTGCAGCTCCAGATACTCCAGTATTACACATAAAGCATTCCTCCTTTTTATCTTTTCACAGTATTGTATGGAAAAATGAAATATTTGTGAATACTTATAACTAAATTATTTAATTTTATTGTAATTTTTTGGAATTTTTGTTATGATATTAATTGTACAAAGGAGGATATATATGGCAAATAATAACACCAAAAAAAGTACTACAAGTAAAAGTACAAAATCAACGACCAAAACAAGTACAAAAAAAACAACACAAAACAAAAACGAAAAACAAACAAATACGAAAAAAGTAGTAAAAAGTACTACAAAAGAACCAAAAGTAGAGATTGTAGAAACTAAAAAAGCAGTAGAAAATAAAAATGAGCAATACTTCCGAGTTGCACTTCTATTAATCATCTGTCTTTTATTAGCAATTATTTTAATCATTGTAATTAAAGGAAATCAAACAGAACTATCCAAAGGAAAAGAAATCGTTGCCTCTGTTGATGGGAAAAGGTTTGTAGCAGAAGATTTATTTGAACAAATGAAATCTAAATATGGAACCAATATTTTAGTCAATATGGTTGATGAATACATCGTTTCTAAAGAAGTTAAAAATAATGATGAAGCAAAGAAGAATGCCCAATCACAACTAGATACTTTGAAACAACAATATGAATCACAGGGGATGGAATTTTCTACTGTATTATCAAATTATGGATATGAAAATGAAGATCAATTATTAAATGAAATGATAGTAGAAGCAAATAAGGAAATTGTTGCGAAAAAATATATTGAAAAATCAATTACAGATAAAGAGATTCAAACATATTATGATGAAGAAATATATGGAGATTATAACGCAAAACACATTTTAATTAAACCAGATACAGATGATGATGCAACAGAAGAAGAACAAGAAAAAGCAGAAAAAGCAGCTAAGAAAAAAGCTGAAGAAGTGATTGAAAAATTAGACAAAGGTGAAAAATGGGATACTTTGGTTAAAAATTACTCTGATGATGAGGGATCGAAAGAAGATAAAGGTTTAATTGAAAACTTCACAAAGGGTGACGTTGTAGATGAATTCTTTGAAGCAGTATTGAATTTAAAAGATGGAAAATATACAAAAGAACCTGTTAAAAGTGAATATGGATATCATGTTATTTTAAGGGTAAGTGCGACAAAGAAACCATCCTTAAAAGAATCAAAGTCATCAATTTTAGATGCATTAGTTACTAAAAAGACTACAGAAGATTCTAATTTAATCAGTAATACTTGGGTTGATATTAGAAAAAAATATAATTTAAACATCAAAGATACTACAATTAAAAAGAATTATAATGCCATTATAAAAGAAGCTAAATAGACAAAGCTTCTTTTTTTTGTATACATTGGTTAATCTCTTCCAATGAATATCCCTTTTGATATAATTTATTCTTAATTTGATTTTGTAATTGCAAGTCTTGATATTTAGAAGATAATTTCTTTTGTAATTTTAAATAATCTTTTTCAATAGCTTCTGTTGAATCAAATGAAAATTGATTCATTACTCTTTTAATCATATTTAAATCATAACCTAAATCCAATAAATAATGGGTTATCTTTTGTTGAAACATCTTATTGGAACACC
>CATLBU010000012.1 GCA_949879835.1 uncultured Bacilli bacterium | reverse complement strand
TACAAATTCAGCACTCCCAATTTTAATTTCTTGCTGATTATAATTATAACGAATTCCACGTCCTGCATATTCCTGAAAGTTTGTGATTTCATTATTTATTTTTTTTTGGGGTAAGACTCTTAAAATTGATTGGGCAAGTGGATGAGTTGATAAACTCTCTCCTTGAATAATATAATCCTGAATTTGTTCTTTTGTATAATGCTGGTCTATAACATTTACAGAATCTAAATCAAATGATCCTGTAGTAAGGGTTCCCGTCTTATCAAAAATAATTTGCTTTAAATCCTTTAGTCCATCCAAATAGTTGCTTCCTTTTATAAGGATACCAGATTTAGAGGCACGACCAATTCCAGAAAAATAACTAAGAGGAATAGAAATCGCAATAGCACAGGGACAAGATATTACTAAAAAAGTTAAAGCTTTATAAATGCTTTGATAATATGTAACATTAGAAACAAGAGGCATTAATAGCATAACAGTAAGCGCTAACAATATTACGATTGGGGTATACACCTTAGCAAAATTACTAGCAAAGGTTTCTGATTTGGCTTTTTTATCAGTTGCATTTTCAACGAGTTCTATTATTTTACTTACTGTACTATTTTTATAAGTTTTCGTTGTTTTAATTTGAATGATATTTCCTAAATTAATACTACCAGATAAAACCTCGCTATTTTTATTAATGGATACTGGTTTACTTTCCCCAGTTAAACTAGAGGTATCTATCATGCTATTTCCTTGTATTACAATTCCATCAATCGGAATTCTCTCCCCTTTTTTTACAATGATAACGCTTCCTATTTTCACTTCATCTGGAGCTACTTTTTTTTCTGCATTTTCTAATAAATTAGCATATTCTGGTTGGATATTCATTAATTCCTGGATAGAGTCCCTTGTCCTATTTATCGCTTTCTCTTCCAATATTTTCCCAATTTCGTATAAAACAATTACCATGAGTCCTTCCATTTGCTCTCCTACTAAGTATGCTCCAATACAAGAAATTGTAATTAAAAAGTTTTCGTCGATTTTGTGACTAGATTTTAATAATTGAAATGCATTATGAACTGTTCTAGATAAAAGGATTATGTATGCTACTATTAAAAAAATGCTAGATATTACACTTGGAATTGGAATTATTCTATTGACAAAAGCTAAAAAAATTCCAATTCCCAATTTCAATATTGATTTTTTTGTTTTGTTATTTTTTATATTTTTTTCATTGCTATTTATGATCTCTACATCAGGCTCTATTTTCTTTATAACTTTTTCTATCTGCTTTTTAATATCACCATTTTGATTGGTTTCTAATGTTAATTTTAATGTATTGAAGTTCACTCGTACATTTTCAAATCCGTCTGTTTTAGTTAGTTGATCTTCTATTTTTCCTGCACAAACCGCACAATCCAAATTTTTTAAAGTGTAATTATACTTCTTCAATATGTTCACGCCCTTTATTGAAAATTTGAACTACATGATCATCATCTAAAGAATAATAAACAATTTTCCCCTCTTTTCTATATTTCACTAATTTGGCTTGCTTTAAAATACGCAATTGATGAGAAATCGCAGAGGCTGTCATATTGGTTATTTCAGCAATGTCTCCTACACATAATTCATTTTCCTTTAAAGCACAAATGATTCGCATTCTAGTGGAATCTCCAAACACTTTAAATAACTCCGCTATATCAAAGATAATTTCATCACTCGGCATATCTATTTTAGATTGATTTATCATTTTCTCCCTCTTTTCATATGAATAGTTGTTCATATATTAAATTATATGTTTATTATGAAATTTTGTCAACAAAAAAATATTAAAAATTATTTTTAATATTTCTAACAAATTGTTCTAATAATTCTTTAAATCTCTCAATGACTTTAGAAAACATCTGTTGATCATTTAAATCAAATTCTACTACTTTTAAAGCTTCCATTGGTGTGACACTACTTCCCAAGGATAAAAACTTCATATATTTATCTCTAAAAGATACATCTTTATTAATTAATTTCTGTGCTATATAAAAAGCAAAACATACAGATGTTGCATATTGATATGTATATAAAGGAAATTCAAAATATTGTAATATACGTTCCCATTCAACAGCAATTTCTTGATCCACAAAAACCGCTTCTCCATAATATTTTTGCTGTAAATCATAATACAATTGATTAAAAGTATCTGCATCCAAGTATTTGTTTTCTAAAACAAAATCATATATCGTTTTTTCATATTCTGCTTGCATAGTAGCACGGAAATATTTCTCTATAAATATTTCTATTTCCATACTAGAATAAAATAGTTTTTCTTTCATAGATTGACTATTCTTTTTTAAATAATCATATAATAAGAATTCATTTACTATAGAAGGAATTTCTTCTACAAATGTAGAATAATAAGCATATGGATATTCTTGCTCTTGAAATGACAAATAAGAATTCACAGCATGTCCTAATTCATGAGCTAATGTTTTTACATCCCAAATACTTTCACTATAGTTTATTAAAATATAAGGATGTTGCCCATAAACACCTCCTCCATAGGCCCCTGAAACTTTATTTTTTTTAGGAAAGCAATCAATCCAGTTTTCACCAAAAGCCTTTTCTATTATTTGAATATAATCTTTTCCTAATACTTCTAGGGCAGCTATAACGATATTTTTAGCCTCCTTAAAAGAATAAGTTTTATTATATTCAGCTACTAACGGAATATTCAAATCATAAATGTGTAATTCTTCATAATTTAAGAGTTCTTTTCGTAAATAATAATACTTGTGTAAAATATCAAGATTTTGATTGATTGATGTAATTAAATGATTGTATATTTTATAATCAATTTCCTCTTCTGATAAATAGTAATCAATAGGATTTTGATATTTTTTTAATATGGAAAGTTTTGTATTGATTTTAAGATTCTCTCTTAAGTCTATACTAAAAAGATCATTGAATTCAGCATATTTTTGATAAAATTTTTGAAAATATTTTTTTCTTAATTCTCGATGATTAGAGCTCATATACTTTTTATAATTATGATTCGAGATTTCGATAGTCTTTCCTTCAAATTCAATATTACCAAAATGAATTTGTTTATTTCTTAGTAGATTTGCATTTCTAATAAATAATTCCAAAAAGTAAGTTAATTCGTTTTCTAATTTCTTATCTTGTTCATCTACCCTGTGATGATTATTTTTGATGATTCTTTCTAAATATAAACGCAAAGTTTTTAATTTTGGATTTTCTATTATATATTTTGGTATATCTTTCAAACTTAATTTAGATAATTCTTTATAAATAAAGTTTGCTTTGTCTATTTTCTTATTCTCTAAAGCGGAAATCTCATCTTTTAATTTTTTTACTTCATTATCTGTTATATCTATATCATATTTTCGATCAATATAAAACTTTAAATTATCAATCTTTTGATTAATTTCTAAATCCAACTGTAGTCCATTATATAAATTCTGGGCAGAATCCAAAAGATGATCTATATATATATTATAATCATCTAATCTCTTTTCTATATTTTTTATTTCCTGATAACATCCTTGATTACTTCCATAATATTTACGAAAATTCCATTCATATTGGTTCATTCTATCACCTATTGATAGTATATACAATTCATTCTTTTGTATAAGTTAAACTGTAACTATATTTAAACAAAAAAATACTTTTTACAAGCATTTTAATAATTCTAATCATTGTACTCATCTTCCTATTAATGACTCTATCATTTGAAGTGAATTTTGTAGAATAGGTATTTTTTCAAAAATTTTATTAATAAAAAGTTTTATTAACTTTTTTCTCTTTTTATTGTCTTAGAAAATTGGTATCTAATACAATTTTAGTTCCCAAATCATCGATATAATGGATTTCTCCATTAATTGTTATCTGTAAAAATATATAATTTAAAATTAAAAAGAGTTTTCACTCTTTGAAATTCTATTACATATCTTTATTATACTATTTTATAAATATTTTCTTATCTTATCAAATTTATCACTATCATCTAGTTTGGTTTTTGATAGAGATTCAAATAATTTTTTCTGTTCTTTCGACAATTTCTTTGGTATATGAATATCTACAATGACATACATATCTCCTTTTCTTCCTGTTTGTGGGTCTGCAATTCCTTTTCCCTTTAAACGATGTTTATCATTTGTTTTACTACCAGCGGGAATAGATAATTTTATATTACCATTTAAAGTTGGAACATCCTTTTTACATCCTAATACTGCATCGGTAATCGTAATTGGAAGTTTTAGGTATATGTCGTTTTCATCTCTTTGAAATAGTGGGTGTTCTTTTACTCGAAATTCTAAATATAAATCTCCATTTGGGCCCCCATTAGATCCTGCTTCACCTTTTCCATTTAATCTTAATTTATTTCCAGTATCAACACCAGCAGGAATTTTCACTTCTACTGTTTTGTTTTCACGAACTCTTCCATTTCCATGACATTTGTTACAAGTTTTATCATAAGTAACACCTTTTCCATGACAAGTTGGACAGGTTGTTCTAGTTGCGAAAGCTCCAAAGATAGTTCTTTGTTCACTAGTTACTTGACCACTACCATGACAAGTAGAGCATGTTTTTTCATCATGTCCACCTTTTCCATGACAACTATCACATTCTACCATAGTATCAATTTCAACATCTTTTTTACACCCAAATACAGCTTCTTCAAAAGTTAGATTAATTCTAACCAAGGTATCACTACCACGGCGCGCTCTTGCGCTAGAAGAGGACCCTCCAAAACCAAATCCTCCACCAAAGATATCACCAAAGATATCTGAAAAATCAAAGTCGGAAAAGTCAAATCCTCCTGCTCCTGATCCACCCATTTGGTCAAAAGCTGCATGACCAAATTGATCGTATTGACTTCGTTTACTTGAATCTGATAAAACAGCATAGGCTTCTTGGGCCTCTTTAAATTTTTCTGCTGCATTAGGTTCTTTTGATACATCTGGATGATATTTCTTAGCAAGTTTACGGAAGGCTGATTTAATTTCTGCTTCACTTGCTTGCTTAGAAACACCAAGTACCTCATAATAATCTCTTTTATTCATGTTTACTCCTTCCTAGTTGTTATATATGATATAGTTCCTTTAATTCATTTAGTTTGTCGCCAAACATTGCTAATGTTTTTTCTACAACATCATTACTATTCATATCAATACCAACACTTTTCAAAATTTCTAATGGATAGTTAGAACCTCCACTACTTAAAAATTTTAAGTATCTTTCTCTCGCTCCCTCTTTTTCTTTTAATAAATCACTGGCAAATGCAACAGCAATAGAAATTCCCGTTGCATATTTATAAACATAAAAAGAAGTATAGAAATGGGGAATTCTTGCCCATTCATAACGTATCAATTCATCACTTATCATATTAGGACCAAAATATAATTTGTTTAACTCATAATAAGTATCACTGATCTCTTTTTCTGTTAAAGGAATACCTTTTTGATATTTATCATGCATAATCATTTCAAACTCAGCAAACATTGTTTGTCTATATAAAGTTCCTTTAATTTTATCTAAGAATTCATTTAAATATAATGCCTTTTCTTCCTTGGATTCTGCATGTCTATATAAATAATCATTAAGTAGAATTTCATTTACTGTAGAAGCGATTTCTGCTAGAAAAATAGGATAATTATGGTTTAGATAGTTTTGTTTCCTTATCGAATAATAGGAATGCATAGAATGACCTAATTCATGGGCCATTGTACTTACAGAATCTACTGTATCATTATAGTTTAGTAACAAATATGGTTTGGAATCATAAGTTCCCCAACTATAGGCGCCTGATTTCTTTCCTACATTTGGATAAATATCAATCCAACGTTCTTGGAAAGCTTTTTCTAAATCACTTAGATATTCTTCTCCTAATGGTTTTAATGCTTCAAGCACTATTTTTTTACCTTCTGAAAAAGGTATTTTTTTAGGTTTTTCACTACACAGGTCTACATAGACATCATACATATGTAATTCATCAAATCCAAGAATTTTTTTTCTAACATCTACATAGTCATACATTTTATCTAAATTTTCATGAACAGTATCAATTAAATTTAAATATACCGATTTATCAATATTATCTGCATATAAGCTTTCTTCTAAAGGACTTTTATATTTTCTAATTTCACTACTAAAGAAATCTTCTTTAATTTGTCCTTTATAAGTAGATGCTACCGTATTTTTTAAGCTTTCCCAATAGTGATACATATTTTCGAATGCTTGTTTTCTAACTTTTCTATCTCTACTATTCATATATTTGATAAAGTTACTATCATTTAGAGAAACTTTATTTTTTTCTTCATCTATTATATCTTCTAGGTGAATATCAGCATTGTTTAAATTATAGTAAGCCTCACTACTTGCCCCCATAGCATTGGATGCTTTAGAGATTATTTCTTCTTCAATGCTGCTTAAAGTGTGTTCTTTATAACGAAATGTTTTTTCTAAATCGAATTCAAATTGTTTTAATTTTGGATATTTCTCTATCATTTTTAGTACATCTTTATATTCTACTTCTAATATTTCTGGACTAATAAATGATAATTCTGTACTTAAATCATCAACTAATTTTTCAATTTTCATCTTTAATGCTTGATTTTCTGTATTGGTAGTATCTTGATCACATGCCATATGAGCATATACATATAAATTATTTAAGATACGATCATAAGTTATATATAATTTATAAAAATTATATAACGATTCTCCACTACCCATAATTTTTCCCTTATAATTTACTAAATCTTGATGATATTTTTTTACTTTATTTATATCTTCTTCTATAGCATTTTTATCTTGATACATATCTTCTAAATCCCATTTATATTGTACTTCTATTTCATTCCTTTTTTTTAGTTCTTCCATAATTGCTCCTTTTTATTTAAAATAGTGAGAAAGTTCTAGTTTCCTAGAACTTCAACGATTATTTTTCTTCGAATTCTGCATCGATTACATCATCATCTTTTTTATTATTTTCTGTATTTTCACTTGCTTGCGCATCTTGTGATTGTTTTGCAGCTTCTTCATAAACCTTGGTAGCAAAAGCCATAGCAGTTTCTTGTAATGCATCTTTTTTTGTTTTAATATCATCTACATTATTTTTCTCTAAAGCTTCTTTTAATTCTTTTATTTGAGTTTCTGCTTTTTCTTTATCCTTACTATCAATTTTATCTCCTAAATCTTTCATGGATTTTTCAGTTTGGAAAACAAGTTGTTCTGCTTCGTTTTTTACATCTGCTTCTTCTTTACGTTTTTGGTCAGCCTCTTTATTAGCTTCTGCTTCTTTCATCATTTTATCAATTTCTTCTTCTGATAAAGATGTTGAAGAAGTAATTGTGATTGCTTGTTCTTTATTTGTTCCTAAATCCTTTGCTTTAACATTAACAATTCCGTTGGCATCAATATCAAATGTAACTTCAATTTGTGGTACTCCACGTGGTGCGGCAGGAATTCCTGTAAGTTGGAAACGACCAAGTGTTTTGTTATCTGCTGCCATTGGTCTTTCTCCTTGTAAGACATGAATATCAACAGCTGGTTGATTATCGGCAGCAGTTGAGAATACTTGGGATTTACTTGTTGGGATAGTTGTATTTCTTGGAATTAAAGTTGTCATTACACTACCCATTGTTTCAATTCCAAGAGAAAGTGGTGTTACATCAAGAAGTACAACATCATTAACATCTCCAGTTAAAACGCCACCTTGGATAGCTGCCCCCATAGCAACTACTTCATCAGGGTTAACACCTTTTGATGGTTCTTTACCAAGTTCTTCTTTAATCATTTCTTGTACTCTTGGAATACGAGTAGACCCACCTACTAATAATACTTTATCAATATCATTTTTAGTAAGTCCTGCATCTTTTAAAGCATTTCTAACTGGTCCTAATGTAGATTCTACTAAATCACGAGTTAATTCTTCAAATTTAGCTCTTGTTAAAGTTACATTTAAATGAAGTGGTCCAGCCTCTCCTTGAGAGATAAATGGAAGAGATACTTCTGTAGAAGTCATACCAGATAAATCTTTTTTTGCTTTTTCAGCAGCATCTTTTACACGTTGCATTGCCATTTTATCTGCTTCTAAATCAACACTGTTTTCCTTTTTGAATTCTGCTACTAAGTAGTCCATGATTTTCTTATCAAAATCATCTCCACCTAAATGGTTATTTCCACTAGTGGATAATACTTCAAATATACCTTCTCCTAATTCTAGTATTGATACATCAAATGTTCCTCCACCTAAATCGTATACCAATATTTTCTCATTTGTATCTTGTTTATCAAGACCATAAGCTAAAGCAGCAGCTGTTGGTTCGTTAATAATTCTCTCTACTTCAAGACCCGCTATTTTTCCTGCGTCTTTAGTTGCCTGTCTTTGAGCATCATTGAAATATGCTGGAACTGTAATAACAGCACGTGTTACTTTTTCTCCTAAATAACTTTCGGCATCATCTCTTAATTTACCTAAAATCATAGCACTAATTTCTTGTGGTGTATAATCTTTTCCATTAACATGAACCTTTTCATTGGTTCCCATTTTTCTTTTAACAGAATATACAACATCTGGGTTTGTGATCATTTGATTTTTCGCTTTTTGACCAACAATAATTTCTCCATCTGGTTTAAAAGCAACTACTGATGCAGTTGTTCGATCTCCTTCTGCATTTGCAATAATTTTAGCTTCTCCACCTTCATAAGTACTAACGGCACTATAAGTTGTACCTAAATCAATTCCTATTATTTTACTCATATATAATCATCCTTTCCTATTCACTAACTTTTACCATTGCAGGGCGTATGACTTTATCCTTTAGCATATACCCTTTTTGTAATACTTCAATTACCATACCAGCTTCTGTACCTTCGACATGTTCTGTCATGACAGCCTGATGGTATGTTGGATCAAATTTTTTATTGGATCCATCGATTGCCTTTACTTCATATTTTTCTAAAATAGATGTAAAATTGCAATAAATCATTTTAAAACCTTCTAGAAATTTAGAAACCTCATCCTCTAAATTATCATCATCCATTTTGATTGCTCTTTCAAAGTTATCAATGGTTGATAATAAGTCTGTTACCATATCTTCATTCGCATATTTTAACATTTTTGCAACTTCTTCATCTTTTCTTTTTCGATAATTAATCATTTCTGCTTGAGTTGCTAAATTTTTTGTTTCTAATTCTTGAATTTGTTCTTTTAGTTCCTCGATTTCCTTTTTTGATTTTTTTTCTTTTTTCTTGTGTTTTTCTTTACACTCTCCATGACTCTCATCGCTAATATCCTCTGTACAATTACAATCTTTCTTTTTTTTGCAATCACAGTCATGTGTCATCTTTTCTTCGCAATTGCATTCCTTTTTTGTTTGGCTCTCACAATTACATGTTTCTTTACTTTCTTTTTCTTCCATCATTTTCTCCTTTATTCATAACTATCCTCAATATTATCTTTGATATAATTTAATAACGAGGTAACTTTATCATATTCCATTCTTTTTGGTCCTATTAAAGCGATTGTTACTTCTTCTCCATTTACATGATAAGTTGTTTTTATAATAGAAACATCATTATCAAATTCACTTTCACTACCAATATATATATTGACTTCTCCATTTTCTTCATCATTTTGTTTAATTTGACTAATAAATTCTTTATCCTCAAATTTACTTAAAAGATTTCTGATTTTATCAGCATCATTAAATTCTGGCTCACTTAATATATTACTTGGTTTATTAATTTTGACATTTGCTTCACTACTAATATCATTAAAGACATTATATAATGCATCATAAATCGCTTTTTGTTGTTTTATGGTATCTGCAATTTTAGGTTTTACTTCAAATTCTAGCTTACTACTTACTTCATCAATTGGTGTTCCTATGATAAATTTATTAATTAAATCTACGGTTTGCTTAATCTCCCTTATCGATATTTTTTCTTCAACTTGTATATTTTTGTGTTCTACATGTCCTTTATCTGTAATGATAATTGCAACCATATTAAATTCATCAATAGGAACAACTTCTACCTTACTAATTCTATTTTCCTTGGATGATTTTCCAAGTACTATAGATGTATAGTTAGTAAGATCAGAAATAATTTCCATACTTTTTAAAACAACATCTGTTAATACTAACGACTTATTATGAAAAACTGTTTGTAGCTTTAACATATCTTCTCCAGTTAGTTCTTTTGGTTTCATAATATGATCTACATAATATCGATATCCTTGTTCACTAGGAATTCTACCAGAAGATGTATGGGTTTTCTCTAAAAGATTTAATTCCTCTAAAAAACTCATTTCATTTCGAATCGTTGCACTAGAACAATTTAAGGTTTCACAAATTGCTTTGGATCCAATTGGTCGTGCTGTTTTAATATACTCTTCTACAATTAATTTCAATATTTTTGTTTGACGTTCACTAATCATTGCACCACCTCTTTAGCACTCTACTCTTCCTAGTGCTCCTCTTCATTATACTAGTATATGTTAGCATTGTCAATATATGAGTGCTAATTTTTTAGAAAACAAAAAAAGTCTATTCATAGACCTTTTGTTTTTCTGGTGTATACTGATTTTCATAGGCTTCTAAAACATCATTCATTGTAATAGATTCTAATGTATCAAGATCTTCTATTAAATCTGATAATAGACACATATTATAACCACTAAAATCGGTTCTTTCAATTTTTTTTAAATCTGTATAAGAAATCCGCCCTTCTTCATCTACACTTTTTTCTATAAAAGTAAGTTGATCTTTTGTTGAATTGACTGCGAAATATAATTGATTAATATCATAATAAAGTAGTGGGTCTTCGTCTTCTTTATAAATGGTTACTGTATTATTTTTATCAATTCCATAATTTAATAATGTGGTAAGAATTCTTTGATTTAAATAATCACTAATACTACTATCTAATTGTATATCCCCTTTATATGTTGTTTTAAAATACACAGAGATACTATTTGCAAAAACCTTCGCAATTTTATAAACCTCACTACTATCTAGAGCACCTGCACGCGAGGTAATCATCGCTTTAAGTAAAGTATCGTATTTATTTTGAATTTCAGATGTTGTTATTTGTTCTGCATCCTTTTTTCCGCTTGTATATTTTTTTTCTTTATCTAAATAGTTATATAATTGATCTAATTCTTCAATATCTAGGTATTTTGCTAATTCATCATATAACCAATTATAATCGTATTTTGCGAATTCCTCGGCCATTTTAACATTTGATTTTTTTAAAATTGATTGTGCAATTTTTACATCTTCTACTTGTTGTGCATAGCTACATTCGTTTGATGGAAATAAAAATAAATTGAACCACTCTGTTAATCCTTCACTCCAGCTATTGCCTTTTCCATTCTGATCTTCATACATCCTCATCACAACATATTGATCAGTTTCTAAAATTAAATAGTTGAATAAGTGTAATAATTCATGAGAAATAGTATCTAAATCTATTGAAGTATTCAATATAAATATAGTGGTTTCTGTAGCAGTTGGATCAGTATAAGCAGCAACCCCTTTTCCACGTCTTTTTATCATTTCTTCTTTAGATATCTCTACCATATTTAATTTTTTTAAATTTTCATAAAAACATGTTAGATCAATATTTGGTACTTTTTCTTCTAAAGTATTAATAAATGTAACTATCTTTTCTTCATAAAAATCATTAATATTTTCATTTTGATATAGTGCATTTTTAACTTCATCAAAACTAACACTATCATAATCTAAATATTCTCTAACTTCTTCATTATCACTGACATAAACAACCGATTTTTCTTCCTTTGTTTCTGATTCGTCTGATACTGCATTTGGAGTTTCCTCTGGTACTTCTGTTGATTCTGGTGTTGGGCTTGGTGTTATAACAGGTTTTTTTGTTGGTTCAAAATCATCGTTATCATGATCATATGTGGACTCTATTTCTGTTTCACTTTTATGGTTGCATGAATAAAAAGTTCCTAAACACATTGATATCACAAGTCCAAATAAGATTATTTTCTTTCTTGCTTTACTCATTTTCTTTTTCCCCCTTTTGATATCGGTTTATTCTAACAGAATCTTCTATTTTTGTCAAATTAAAAGCAAAAAATTTTTTGCTTTTATAATTTGACAATATTTTGAAGTTTTCGAATTACTTTCTTTTCAATTCGTGAAATGTAAGATTGACTAATTCCTAAAACTTTTGCGACATCTTTCTGTGTCATTTCTTTGTGGTTGAATAATCCATATCGAAGTGTCATAATTTGTTTATCTCGATCATTTAGTTTATTAATTTCTTGTCGCAATAATTTTTTATCGTCAGAATCTTCTATTCCCTTTGTAACAATATCGTTTTCTGTTCCTAAAATATCTTCCAAATGTAGTTCATTTCCCTCTGCATCATAGCTTAGGCTATCCTCAAAACTAATTTCTCCTTTTCTTCTTTTATTTTTTCTTAAAAACATTAGTATTTCGTTATCAATACAACGACTAGCATAAGTTGCAAGTTTAATATTTTTATCTAACTTATAGGTATTTACTCCTTTAATTAAACCAATTGTTCCTATACTTACTAAATCTTCTAAATCTACTCCTGTGTTTTCATATTTTTTAGCTAAAAAAACAACTAATCTTAGGTTGTGCTCAATTAATTTTGCGCGGGCCATTTCATCATCATTCATAGCTCTTGTTACATATTCTACTTCCTCCTCTTTTGTAAGTGGCTCTGGTAATTTATCCGCACTTCCTATAAAAAAGATATTGTTCTCTGATTGAAAGATACGAAGTAATTTCATTATCATTTTTCTAATCATATTATCCCTCCAATAACGATTGTTGTAAAATACAATCAATTCCTTCCATTTGAATTTTCATTTTTGTTAAGCCTAAAATCACATCTGTTTTACTTCCAATTCCAATAATTTCTATTTCATCAATTTTGATACATTTTATCATGCTTTCTTCTCCTATTGTTTTGATAGGAACTAAAAAATAATTTTCTGGTTTTTCTTTTATTATTTTTTCATTAACAATGATAATGGGTTTTCCAGTGGTAGGATCTTTCAATTGATTTCCAGTATCTAAGAATCCATTTAAATGAAATATCTTGTCATGAAAATAAAGGTTTACTTTGTAATAATTTGAGAAATTATTTTTTAAATGCATAGCCTGTCTAATATAAATATATAGAATAATTGGTGATAATATGATTAAAAAGATAAAATTGATACTGAGACCATTATGGTAAAATACAAGTCCTTCTTGCTTATAAGAAAATTCTACATTTAAGAAATATAGGAATCCTCCAAATATCATACTAGTAGAATATAAAAAAGCAAAATTCTTTAAAAAATATCGAATATTCTTATAAGAGAATGTGATGATAATCATAATAATACTAATCATAATTTTCAATATAAAAAGTTCTAATGAGTTCATTTTAATAAATAACGTGAAGATACTAATTCCACCAAATAATCCACCAAGAATGATTCGAATCATACGAATATTTCTTCTTAGAATAATACTAACAACCAATAGTAATAAAAAGTCAAAGCCAAAATTAAGTAAAAATAATACATCTAAATATATTTTCATAGAATCACCTTTACTAGTATAAAAGAATGTTTCAAATTAATTTGTCGTTAAAATGAAGGAAGAACAATTTTATTTATCAAATTTTATTTCCAAGAAAAAATACCTACCATTTATGATAAGTATTTTTTCAATTATCGTAACAAATCCAATATTTTTGTTTTTATTGTTTCATAATCAAAATGACAATACTGATATACATCATCTTTGGTTCCACTTGCTCCAAACATATCAATGGTAAACAAATATTTTTCATTATAAACAAATTTTTCCCATCCAAGAGAAGACCCTGCCTCTATCACAAATTTTTTATATCCTTTTGGTAAAATTTGCTCTTGATATTCTGGACTTGTTTTCAAAAAGATTTCTCTAGATGGCATACTAACTATACGAAGGTTTATTTTTTTCTCGTGATACAAGTCTCTAGCAATGTGAATAGCATTATGAACTTCTGTTCCTGTTGCGATAACAATTCCATCTAATTTTCCTTGTTCTTTTTCTATAATATAAGCACCATTTAATACTTCTTTAGCATCGCTTGATTCTAAAATAGGTGTTTCATTTCTCGAAATAATCAAAGCGCTAGGAGTTTCTTTTGATTGTAACATAATATGCCAACACCCAATAATTTCTTTAGCATCACATGGGCGAAAAACATTAAAATTTGGAATTGCTCTAAGAGAGGCTAATTGTTCAATTGGTTGATGAGTTGGACCATCTTGACCGATTGCAATGGAATCATGTGTAAATATATAAGAAATCGGACGCTTCATAATAGCTGCCATTCTCATTGCAGGTTTTAGGTAATCAGAAAAGCTTAAAAAGGTAGAGCCAAATACCTTATAATGATAAAAAGATATTCCATTTAAAATAGCCCCCATTGCATGTTCTCTTACTCCAAACCAAATATTTTTTCCATTTAAATTTTCTTTAGAAAAATCACCCAGTTGTTCTAGGTATACATTTGTAGCACTTGCTAAATCAGCACTTCCTCCTAATAAATTTGGAACATATTTTGCAATCTCATTCATTATTTTTTTATTAGAAATGCGCATTGCTTCACGATCATTTACATTTAAATTAAAATTATAGTTTAATAAATCATATTGTTTATCATCTTTGAAAATAAATTGATAGTTCTCTTTATTTGGAAATTCATTCATAAACATTTGGTAATTGGTAGCCCATTCACTATATTTTGTATTTCCTCTAGTATATATTTGTCTTTGCATATTTTGTTTTGCCTGTTCATTTACGTAAAAGGCTGGCTGAGGAATTTGTAGATTAAACTTTAGTTGTTTTATATCGTCATCTGTTAATCCCTTTCCATGCACAGTATTCGTCCCAGCTAGTAAAGAACCATCTCCTATAATTGTCTTTACTTCGATTAGAGTTGGTTTCGCAGATCTTTTAGCAGATTGAATTGCACGATCAATTTCATTCACATTGTTTCCATTTTTTACATGAATTGTATTCCATCCCATTGCTTTAAATCGCTCACATACATTTTCTTGAAATGTTATATTAGTATTTCCATCTAAACAAACATTGTTAGAATCATATAATACTATTAAATTATTTAATTGCAAAGTTCCTGCCAAAGAAGTTGCTTCTGAACTAATTCCTTCCATCAAATCGCCATCGCCACATAAAACATAAACTTTATGTTGAATTAGGCTTTTTCCATTTTTTAATTTTGTTTCATGTTCCAATTTTTTTTCTGCAATGGCCATTCCTACAGCAGATGCAATTCCTTGACCCAAAGGGCCTGTAGACATATCTACTCCAGGTGTTATGTCAACTTCTGGATGACCTGGCGTTTTTGAATGAATTGTTCGAAATTGTTTTAAGTCCTCTATTGTTAAAGAATATCCTGCCATAAATAACGTTGCATATAACAGGGCAGACCCATGACCTGCTGACATAACAAAACGATCTCTATTCAACCACTTTTCGTCATTTACATTAATATTCATATGCTTTGCATAAAGTGTATATATAATAGGTGCTGCTCCAAGGACAATTCCAGGATGCCCACTTCCTGCTTCTTTAATCATAT